>DOWN01000326.1 GCA_003519545.1 Bacteroidota bacterium | reverse complement strand
ATTTCTAGCATTTTTTATATTTAACTCAACATTTATTTCATTTAATCTTTCAATCAAAAAATCAACAATTTCTTTCGCTCTAGCAGGATTTTCGTCATACGCACCTATAGACATAGTATTTGATTGTTTATTGCTGGAAACGAGTAATGTATTTTTTTGAAAATTATTAATTGCATCATCAAAATAATTATACTCCCACTCTTCATTAAGTTTAAATCTTGTTATAGTTTCTACCGCAAGTCGTCTGCTAAATAAAATTTCCTGGTATAATGCTAATTCTTTGCTTGAACCAGTTGTGCCACTTGCTATATCTTCAAAGCTTCCTATTTCACCAAAACCTCCTAACAACCCACTCAATCCTGATGATTTCTGAGTTGCTTTCACAACTGCATTTGACAAATAAATTGGTTTTAAAACAAAGAATGCGATAAAAATAGATATTATTAATGCTATTACTGACGTTAGCATTAAAAGCTTAATGTTTCTTTTAAAAATTTCTATTAAATATCTTATTTGATTTTGTTTCAAGTCTAAAAATTTAGATTTATTTGTTATTATTTATTAAAATATAAGTTGTTACGATTCCTAAAATTACACCGGAGATTTGTGCTATAAGAGTGATTGTGTCTTTAAACTCATCTTTTGCTTCTTTTGGAACGTAAACAAAATCTCCTGTTTGCACTTGAGTATCTTCCGGTTTATACCAACCTCTTGAATTAAATTTTATAATTCTTGTATTACCTTCATCCGCTCCCGGAGCAAATCCTCCAGCCATATTTATATAATACTCTGCATCAGCTCCTTCTTTAAAGCTTACATAACCTTCATTTTGAACAGAGCCATATACATAAACAATTTTTTTATCATCGTTAATATATATTATATCCCCGTCTTCTAGAACAAAATTTTGTTCCTGATCATTGTTTTTATATAATTTTTCAAAATCAATTACTAATCTTCCACGTCTTGATAGAATGTCATTCCAAAAATTATCTCTGTCTTTTTCAGAAATTATCAAATCGTTTGCTCTCATATTTAATCTAATATCTGCTGTATCTCTTAAAGCATATTCTTTATCATAATGTCTAAAAACAATGCTCAATGGTAAATATGCGTTGTCGGTGAAACCGCCGGCCATTTCAACTGCATCTTTAATTCTTGTGTTCTTAAAAGTTATCGGATAATATCCCGGTCTCTGTACTTCTCCTAACACAAGCACAGTGACTTTTTTCTGATAATCTGTTTTATATTTTACAAAAATTCTGTCATAGTTTTGAATCGGAAAATTTTTGTCCTTATCGTATTCCAAATTAATTATATCAAAATTTTTTCCATTCGCTTCAGGACGATATAATAAAATACTATCCGGTTCGGCGTTCATATCAAATCCCCTGCCCAATCCTATCATTGTTTCTAAATCATCCCCGGAAGCATATTCATAAGTACCGCCAAGCTGAACTGCTCCATCAACTGTTACATAATTTTTCTGAAGCAATGTATTCGGTACTTTCAACAAGTCACCTTCAAGAAAGAAAGGATTGTAGTCATCGTTGTTCGTTTGAAAAAATTTATATAAATCAACCCGCTTAACTGTGCCATCTTTTCTTTGCAGTTCAATATTTCTCAAAGAAATTTGAGTTACTAACTGTTCTCTAAACTCTGTCATTTTATCATAAGTAACTCTGGATACATTAGTTGTGTCAAAATATAAACGTTTTAATATTTCAGAAGCCCTCATTGTCGGCATAACTTCAAATGTTCCTTGTGTTAATCCGGTTACTTTAACTAAAAAAGTTCTCGGCATTGTAAGCGTAAAACTTACATCGCTTGAATAATATCTTTTCTTAACCGCAGCTACAACTCTCGACTTAGCTTCTGATAAAGTTAATCCGTTAACTTTAACTTCACCCACTGTAGGAATTATAACTGATCCTTCAGGTGATACATATAATGGTACTTGCTGATTTATAAAACCATATAAACCAAGCGTGAATAAATCATTAGGTCCGATTATATAATTATTCGGATTTATTGCACCTTCGAGTGGAACGGTTTTTGAATGAACATTTCCATCTGAAATAGATCCGAATAAATCCGGAGCATCAGCATTTATTTTGAAATTTCCGGAGGGTGTATTTGAAGATTGATTTGAAGATTGGTTTTTTAATTGCTGAAGTGGATCATTAGTTTGAGCCGTTGCAATTACAGGTAAAAACAAAAAAATTAAAATTAAAATTTTTTTCATTTAAGATTAAAATTACTTATCGCTTTATTTAATATTTCTAATGTTTCATCAGTTCCGGATGTTTCACAGTAAAACCTTAAAAGAGATTCGGTACCGGAAGCTCGCACAGTTATCCAGCCATTATCAAAAGAAAATTTAGTACCATCCATAGGATCAATTGAAACAATTTTTTTACCAGCTATTTCATCACCAACTTTGAAAGTTTTACATTTTTCAAGTGTAGCATTTTTTAATTCATTTGTAGTATGCACATCTATTCTATTATAGTAATATGCTCCAAATTCATCATCAAGTTCTTTTTTCAGTTCTGAAATACTTTTACCTGTTTTTGCAAGCATCTCTGCATATAAACATCCGTTATAAATTCCATCACGTTCAGGTAAGTGTCCTTTAATACCTATACCACCACTTTCTTCAGCTCCAATCAAGACGTCATCTTCAATCATAATTTTTGAAATATGTTTAAAGCCGATTGGGACGGTAATTAACTCTAAACCATATTTATCACAATATTTTTTTAATAAATCCGTTCCGGAAAATCCACGCACAACTTTACCTTTCAAACCGAGAGTTCCGGATAAATATTTAAGTAACAGAACGAATGTTTTCTGTGCATCAAGGAAATCTCCATTTTCATCAATAATAGCAATTCTATCAGCATCTCCATCTGTTACAATTCCAAGATTAAACTTTCCGTTTTTAATTAAGTTGCAAATCTCACTTAAATTTTTTGCTACAGGTTCAGGTGGATTTTTTCCAAATGAAGGATTTATCTCACCGTGAAGTTGAGTTACAGGAATAAATTCTTTTATAATGTTTTGTCCTGCTCCATACATCGCATCATAGGCAATGTTCAAACCTGCTTTTTTTATAACATCAAAATCAATTTTACTTCCAAGATATTTTATATAATAATCCATTCCATCAAAGTATTCCAATACTCCATCATTCAAAAATTTTTCAGAGGAAAAATCAGGATGAACAAGATTTATATTTTTTAGCTCATCTTCAATTTTAACAATCTCAGTAGGATTCATTGATCCTCCAAATTCATCTTTCAGCTTAAAGCCATTATACTGGAAGGGATTATGAGAAGCTGTAATCATAACACCAAAAGCTAAATTTTTATCACGTGTAATTAAAGAAACAGTTGGTGTTGTTACAAATGAAGAAGCGAGATAAGTTTTTATACCTTGAGAGCAGAACATTTCTGCTGCTGCATGAGCAAATTCTTTTGAAAGGAATCTTGTATCGTATCCAATGAAAATTCCATTTTTAATTTTCGGATGACTTTTAAATACTTTCGCGGTTGCTAAAGATACTCTGCAAACATTTGCAAATGTATAGTTTTCAGCGATAACCGCTCTCCAGCCATCAGTACCAAATTTCACAGGTTCAATTTTGCTCATACTTTAAATTTATAAATTATAAAATATTTAAAATTTCAGAAATAAAATAGAGATTAAGTTAATATATAAAAGGTAGAGATTAAGCTGTAGCTTTATCCCTTCTGCGAGAGGCGACCCAGTTTCTCACATATTCTACTGTTTCGTAAGTAGGAGTACCGGGAGTAAACAGTTCCCCCACACCTAATTTTTTAAGTTCATCTATATCAGAGTCAGGAATTATACCGCCTCCAAAGAGTAATACATCATTCATTCCTTTTCCGTCCATCAAAGATTTAACTTTCGGAAATATTGTCATATGAGCACCGGATAAAATACTGATACCAATTGCGTCAACATCTTCCTGTAAAGCGGCTTCCACCATAGATTCCGGAGTTTGTCTAAGACCTGCATAAATAACTTCAATTCCTGCATCTCTGAAAGCGGCAGCAATTACTTTTGCACCTCTGTCATGTCCATCCAAGCCAACTTTACCGATTAAAACTCTGATTTTTCTATCGTTAGATGAATTTTCCATACCATTAATATTAAGCATTTTTGTTATAAAATTTTAGGTAAAATTAAATATACAATAATGTTTATCATTTGTTACTTTTGAGAATAAATTAACTCAGAATTTAGTTTTACAATATCAAGAAAACCCGTTTTTGCAAAAATAAAATTGTAAATGTAATTTTCAGATTCGTCATTATGATGAATTTCAAAATCAAACTCATCAAAACTCACTAGTCGGTTATTAAAATAGAAATAGCAATCATAGTTAAAGTTTTTTAAATAGTTGACAACATTAATAATTGAACCTTTTTTATGACGTTCTTCTATTTCTATTAGAATAATAGCATTATTTGATTTTAAGGTCTGCACAGCACCATACAAAACATTGAGTTCATGTCCTTCAACATCAATTTTAACAAAATCTAAATCTTTAAATTCAAAACAGTCTAATGTTTTCGTTTTAATATTCAGCTGTTTAATCTTTTGTGTGGCAGATGCTTTTTTGAGCATTAAATCATCTGATTCTAAAGTACTCCACCCATGAAATCTATCCGGAATATAAATTGTCGCTTCACCTTCTTTATCTGATAATGCAATATTATAAACTGAATAATTATTATTGTTAGAAAACATTTTCTTAAGATTATTATAAAAATCAGGTATTGGTTCAAATGCGGTAACTTTATTAAAATGCTTGAGCATGTAAAAAGAATAAACTCCTATATTACCGCCGATATCCAACGCTTGACCCCCTTTACTAAAATATTTTATGATATTAATTTCTCTTTCAAGATTTGATGAATCGTTTATAAACTTAGATAAATATTTTAGAGGATATTTGTTTCTATAATAAATTCTAATCTTATTATAAAAATTTTTTATAAAATTAGGTGTATATCTTCTTATTAAATTTTTAATTTCCATTTATCTCCTCTATATGTTTATGAGTTTTGGATTGATAAATTGAAACTGCGATGATACCTACCAAAACTCCAAACCAAAGTGTTGCCGTTCGAATTATTATTGTAGATGCTACGGATATATTTGCCGGGATTTTTAATAATTGCATAAGACCTGTAAGAGAAGCATCTGTTAACCCTAATCCACCGGGTAACATTGCAATTGCACCAATCAAAGTTGAAAATCCGTATATAAAAGTAGCGATTAACAAATTTACTTCAATTCCGGTAGTTGCAGAAAAAGCATACAAGACTAAATAAAACCCGACACACTCAAAAAACCAGGAAAACACACTTATAATAGTAGCGATTACAAGAGGTTTAAATTTTACGAGTTGATATATGCTTTCATAAGCCTCATAAAACTTATGAATATGTTTAGATAAGAATTTTATTTTTTCAAGTTGAGAAATTAATCCAAGCGAAAGTTTTCTTGAGCTAAGCATTAAAGCAAAACCAATAAACATTATTCCTACAATTATAATTATCGTTTGCCCATAATCAAATACATAAGCTCCAACAATACAAAGAAATACTATTGAGATAAAATCCGTTAATCTTTCAGCCAGAACAATAGGAGCAGACTTTGCAACAGGTGTTCCGTTTTCTTCTTTCAGCAAATAACATTTCAGAACTTCACCCATTTTACCCGGGGTAACGCTCATCACAAAAGCTGATAAGAAAATTAAAAAACTTGTTGAGGTTTTTAAATTTATATTTAAAATTTTCCTGTAATATTCCCATTTAAAAAATCTGAAAACATAATTTATAAAAGATAGAGCAAGTATTACAGGGAAATACCACCAGTTAAATTCAGAAAATGCTACAATCAATTTATCAAAATCAGCGTAAATACTAAACGCAAGAAATACGATTGCCCCGGCAATGCATGAAAATAATATCTTACGTTTATATTTTGCAAACATTAATAAAAATTATTTTTCTGAAATTAAATTGTTTAAAGTAAGGAAAAGTTTTGTCAAAGGTAGTCCGACCACGTTATAATAATCACCGTTTATTCTATTAATAAACAAACATCCAAAATCATCCTGAATACCATAAGCACCTGCTTTATCAAGCGGATTATAATTCTTTATGTAAAAATTAATTTCATCATCAGAGAGGTGTCTGAAATAAACTTCTGTTTTTTCGAAATCAAAAATTTCATTACCATTTGAAGAGTTTATTAAATTAAATCCGGTATAAACTATATGAACATTGTTGCTCAATATTTTCAGATATTCAAAGGCTTGTTTTTCATCAGCAGGTTTATTTAATATTTTATTATCCAACACAACAATTGTATCTGCAGATATTATGATTTCTTCTTTATATCTTTTTGCAACAGCACGACCTTTTTGTTCTGCATTATACCTCACCATTTCAAGCGGAGAAATTCCGTCTGATTCATTTTCAATAACATTACTGTCAACACTTGAAAAATTTAAACCAATTTGATTCAGAAGATTTATTCTTCGCTGTGATTTAGAGGCAAGGATATATTTATGGGAAAAAATTTTGTTTATTTCCATTATAAAAAATTCAGTGAAGAGAAAATTTATTTACCCCGCAGAATCCTGAAAAATGCCGCAACCACAAGCAATACAACCGAAGTCCCGAGCAGATTAAAAAGAAACTGAAGGAAACTGCTGTCAGCAACCGGTAAATATTTTCCCGCAAGAAAAGATCCGAATATACCTGCAACCATATATACAATTATTCTGAGGATAAGACTCGGGATTGCTTTTGTGCTTATGAAGAATGAAGCTATCAGCCCCATTAATCCGCCCATCAATGCTTGTGACCAAGTTATTTCGAATGGCATAATTTTTTTATTTAAGTTTATTTAAAACCGAATAAATATTTATAATTATTTAACAACACAATTAATTCATTTTCAGGAATTAAAAATCTTTCACCGGTTCTTCTGAGTTTAAACTCAATTTTTCCTTCATTAAGATTTTTTTCACCAACTATTACCTGAACAGGTAATCCTATTAAATCAGCATCTTTAAATTTAAATCCCGGTCTGATGTCTTCCCTATCGTCGTATAAAATTTCATACCCTTTTTTTCCAAGTTCATCATAAAGTTTATCACTAAAAATTTTTGTTGATTCAATTTTAGGATTCACGCAAATCAAATGAATATGAAAAGGAGAAATTTCCCCTTCCCAGATAATTCCGTTTTCATCATTGTTCTGCTCTATATATGAAGCCGCTAATCTCTGAACACCAATTCCATAACTTCCCATTACAATCGGATTTTCTTTTCCATCTTTATCAAGAAAGTATGCACCAAGCTTTTGAGAGAAATGCAAACCAAGTTTGAATATGTGTCCAATCTCAATTGCTTTTGCTTCACGCAATTTTTTATCAGTTCCTGGAATTGTTTCCCCGTCTTTTGCAGTTCTGATGTCATAATATTCAATATTATTTACATCACGGGTTAAATCAATATTTCTGATATGAAAATCATTTTCATTTGCACCTGAAACTAATTCATCTGCTTCTTTCAGAGTTTGGTCGGCAATAATTTTTACATTTGGATTTTTAATTCCTATTGGTCCGATAGATCCCGCATCTGCTCCTGTAATTTCAGGTAGTTCTTCATTATGTGCCGGTCTTAATCCTAATCCAAATAATACCGTAAGTTTACTTTCATTGACTTCATCATCACCGCAGACTAAAGCGAGAATGTATTCATTAGTTTTAGTTCCGTCTTCGTTTGTTTTAACATTCACAAAAACACGTGACTTTGCAAGTCGAGACTTGTCTGTGATTTTTAAAAAATCTGCAAGTTCATCAATTGATTTTATATTCGGGGTAGAAAACTTTTCGAAACTTAAATTAGAATTTTTTCTTCCGACGGGTTCTCTGTAAGAAACAGCAACTTCAATGTTTGATGCATAAGTTCTATCTTCAGTAAGTAATACGGAATCTTCCCCTGCTTCAGCTTCCACCATAAACTCTTCGGAATCTTTGCCACCCATTGCTCCCGAGTGTGCTTTTACAGAGAAAAATTTTAATCCACATCTGAAAAAAATATTTCTGTAAGCATGAGCATGTTTCTCATAAGATACATCCAAACCTTCCCAGTCTTTGTCAAATGAATACGCATCTTTCATAGTGAACTCACGTGTTCTTAAAACACCTGCACGAGGTCTTGCTTCGTTACGGAATTTTGTATGAATCTGATACCAAATTTGAGGTAAAGATTTATAAGAGTTTAGATTTGCTTTAGCAATGGTAGTAAAAATTTCTTCGTGAGTCGGTGCTAAGACCATTTCACGGTTTTTTAGTTTGAAAATATCATCGCCATAGATTTCATATCTGCCCGATTCCATCCAGAGTTCGTTTGGTGAAAGTCCGGGAAGTTGAAATTCAACTCCACCGATAGAATTCATCTCTTCACGAACGATGTTAATGATTTTATTGAACACTCTGAAACCGAGCGGGAGATAAGAATATACACCTGCTGTAAGTTGCCTGATCATTCCGGCACGAATCATAAGAATATGAGACTTTACGATAGCATCATTAGGAACCTCTTTAATAGTAGGAATAAAATAATTAGAAAATCGCATTTAAATTTTAAAATTAGGAATATTTAAGTTAAAAATATTAGATAGTTATTACAATTCAGAAACGGAAAGGGGAGAGTAAAAGGAAAACGACCGTCTAAGATAATAGAAAACTTCACCACGAATTACCACGAATTTTACTAATTGCACGAATTATGGATTGTGGGATGGATATTTATTTATAATTAAAATTCTGATTCACATTAAAACGTGATAATTAAAGAATAAGATAGGAGCTCTTTTCCCGATGAATCGGGACAAGCTGGTCGCTTCGCTCTCTCAGAATGGCAATGTGGAGTAATCGGGAAAAGCCGGTCGCTTCGCTCTCTCAGAATTACAAAGTGGAGTAGATGGGTCAGGTAATTCGCATCGCTCCTTCAGGATGAAAGATGTGTTTTTATAAAATGAGTTCGCAGTAGTCCATCTCGGCAGACTCTTGCGGGAGAGGATATTGAAAATGATAAACTATTATGAACCTATACTACCGCTTCCATCCCCACGATATTCATTTTTAGTAAAGACCAAAATGAATTTTTTATTATTTTTATCGAAAGGAAAATAAAATTTATATTCATTATCCGAAAATAAAAAATAAGTTTCATTAGTTTTTCCTGAGAAAAATTTTTCTAAATATTTGCAATCATCAGAATCGCACTTATAAAAAGAATAATCATAAAAAGGTTTTTTTAACGACTCCGTATTTACAAATTTGTTTATATATGGATAGACGGGTTGACCTTGAAATTGTTCGTTTGTGATAACGATAAAATCCGAAAAATATGGTTTTTGCAAAGAAATAAATCTTAATGTTTCGGGTAATTCTGAAATTTTCGAAGTATCATTTAAACAAAGAGAAATTTTATTTACACTTTCAGAATATCTTGAAATGACATCTTCCGCTTCGTTAATTAATTTATTTTTGTAATTCATTTTAGAAAAGTAATCCCCCGCGAATAAAAATATTATAACCGTGGCGAAAACACTTATTATTGAAAACACAAGTTTTTTAGAAATTAATTTTTCTTTTGATTCAATTGATTCAAGAGATTTCTCAATTTTTGAATCTGCAATAATTCCAATATTAAGACTGATATTTAAAATTGCGGAACATAATACTAATATAGTAGAAAAAACAAAAAAATATGACAGGAAATAAAAAGTCTTTTGACCAAAAACATTTAAATCAAAAATTACAGAGACTATATAACCGGCATAGAATAATGAAATAATACTGATTGTAATTATCATTATCCAAGAGGATAAGTTTGCGAGTTTTAATTTGTTAATAATTTTCATTTTGTCTTTTCGGCGAATTTTTAATTAAATAATAGAATTGGTTTTTTGTATATGAATTTTTATAAATTATGTTTTAAAAAATAAAATTTCAATAGGAAAATTATATAGAAATGAGGATTGAAAAAATATAAATTATTTGTATTCGTAGGAGTCCCTTTCAGGAGACT
>DOWN01000330.1 GCA_003519545.1 Bacteroidota bacterium | reverse complement strand
ATAAAGAAAAAAATAAAACATTATTCTTATCCTATAAAAACCAGTTTGAATTTCAGAAAGTATTACAGAAATTTTTAAATTTAGACATAAGGGAAACTATAAATCTCCTTGAAAATATTAAACGTAATACATATCTGAAAAATTATATTTATTTTATAGATTCACTGATTTTATACTGTTTCAATTTAATTAACCAGCCGGCAAAGGTTATCTATTATCTGGAAAATACAGAAGAATATTCAGTTTCAAAAACCCGTAAACTGATACTCGAACTTGAATCATATATATTGTTAAATGATACGATAAAAATTCAAAAATTATTTAAAGAAATAGATTCAATCAAAAGAGAAAATTTTACTTTATTTAATCAGGCATTTATTTTCCTTTGTGAATCATATTTAAACGCAATTAACAATAAACTTGAAAAATTTGAAAAGTCATTTTTACAGTTTGTAAATTTATCTAAAGAACTTGGATATGAAAATTATATCCTGTTCAGATCAAAGCTGAACAAATTGAGTTATACTTTCAGTTATGCTTTTAAAAATAATGTCGGTACGGAATATCTGAATTCATTATTTACTAATGCAAAGGTAACAAAGCCCGTTACAGACGTAATTGAACTCTCTGTGAAAATAAATTTTCTTGATAACAACGAAATTTATATCAATAATATTCTCGTTGAAGATTCGCTCTGGGAAAGACCTAAATCAAAACTGATATTTTTATATTTATTACTAAAGACATACAATAAAAAAGATATATCTAAGGAACTGATTATAAATGAATTATTCTATAACACAAACAGCAATAATCTGAATGCTGTCATTGACGTTGAACTGAACAAAGTAAGAAAATCATTACAGACTTTTTTTTCCAGAACAATATCCGGATTTAATGCCAAAGATGTACTCGGTGTCAAAGATAAAAAATATACTGTATTAAACGAGAAATACAATATCAATTTTTATATAGATATTTATGAATTTCTTAAAAACTGTGAAAGTAATCTTATTGAGAATAATGAGTTGGCTGTTTCCTTATTCAAGAATGAATTTCTGCCAAATGTGTATCTGACATGGGTGGAAGATATGAGAGAAAATTTGAAATTCAATTTTCAAAAACTAACTGCAAATTTATTAAATCATTATCAGAAGAATAAAAGATTTGATAAATATATAAACCTGCTTGAAAAATTATATTTGTTAGATCCTTCAGATGAAAACGTAACGAATGAACTGCTCAGTATCCATTTCAAAACAAATGATTTTTCTAAAATGAAATTTATTTATGAACTTCACAGGAAGGCATTGAAAAAAGATTATGATATTAGCGAGGAGAGGTATGTTAAATATTTTAATGATATTAAAAGCAGGTATAAAATTTAATACCTGCTTTCAAAATTAATTAAGCATTTTTACCGTGACAATTTTTAAATTTCTTTCCGCTTCCGCAGTAACACGGATCATTTCTTCCGATTTTAGGGCCAACCTTAACCGTTTCTACTTTTCCACCCTGATTTGACGGCTGATTTGATGCAGATCTTTCATCACCACCAAAAAATCCCATATTCTGTGAAGAAGCATGTGAAGTTCTTACTCGCGAAAGATTTGTTTGTTTAGGTGCATCTATTGCCGGTGTTTTGTCAGTCGGTTGAGTTGTAAATTTAAAAATGAAATTAATAATCTCAACAGAAATCTCATCCATCATTTCCTCAAACATCTTAAATCCATCCATTTTGTATTCAATCAACGGATCTTTCTGACCATATGCTCTAAAGTTGATACCTTCTTTAAGGTCATCCATTTCTCTGAGATGTTCTTTCCATTTTTCATCAATAATACTAAGGAAAGCAAATCTCTCAATCTGTCCCATCAATTCAGCACCGTATCTTTCTTCTTTTCTTTCATAATAAGCGACAACTTCTTTTTGAATCAGTTCTTTTAAACCATGTTCACCAAGTTTCTGAAATTCATCAGGTGTAACTTCAAGTCTTACAAGAAAAGTTCTCTGAACTTCGTCTTTTAATCCATCTAAATCTGTCTCTTCAAAATATTTATCGACAATTGCATCAATACGTGTAAAAGCCATTTCAAGAATATCATCTTTTAGTCTTTCACCCATCAATGCCTGTCTTCTCTTTGCGTAAATAATTTCACGCTGTTGATTCATAACGTTGTCATACTCAAGAAGTCTTTTCCTTATTGCAAAATTATTCTCCTCAACTTTTTTCTGTGCACGTTCAACAGAACTTGTTATCATTGAGTGTTCAATTGCTTCACCTTCTTTCATTCCAAGTCTTTGCATAACATTTGCAATTCTCTCATTTCCAAAAAGTCTCATCAAATCATCTTCAAGCGAGAGATAAAAACGTGATGAACCCGGATCTCCCTGTCTTCCTGATCTTCCTCTTAACTGTCGGTCAATTCTTCTTGATTCGTGTCTTTCTGTTCCTATTATATGTAAACCACCCGCATCAGCAACTCCCGGTCCGAGTTTAATATCAGTTCCTCTACCCGCCATATTGGTTGCAATCATAACAGCACCTGGTAAACCCGCATTGGCGACAATCTGTGCTTCTCTTTGATTTTGTTTAGCATTTAAAACTTCATGAGGAATATTTTTTCTTTTTAACAATCGTGAAATAATTTCTGAAACTTCAACACTTGTTGTACCGACAAGAACTGCTCTTCTCTGACGTCGCATCTCTTCAATTTCTTCAATTACTGCATTATATTTTTCACGTTTGGTTTTATAAATTTTATCATTCTCATCAGCCCTTACTATAGGTTTATTAGTCGGAATTACAACAACATCAAGTTTATAAATATCATAAAATTCTCCTGCTTCTGTTTCCGCAGTTCCTGTCATACCCGCAAGTTTTTTGTATAGCCGGAAATAATTCTGCAAGGTAATTGTTGCGAGAGTTTGTGTGTCTTTTTCAACTTTGACACCTTCTTTCGCTTCAATTGCCTGATGTAATCCTTCTGAATATCTTCTACCCGATAAAACTCTTCCCGTAAATTCATCAACTATCATAACTTTTCCGTCCTGAATCACATATTCAACATCTTTTTCATATAAAGCATATGCTTTCAGAAGTTGCTGAACTGTATGCAATCTGTCACTTCTTTCGGAATAAATCTTAGATAACTCATCTTTTTTAAGTTCTTTTTCTTCAACTGATAAAGATTCGTTATTTTCAATATTAGCGACTTCAGTTCCTACATCCGGTAAAATAAAAAATTCACGTTCCTGTGCAGAAGGTGCGAGAAACTCTCGACCTTTTTCCGTTAAATCAGTGATATGAGATTTTTCATCAATTACAAAATATAATTCATCATCAACTTTATACATTTCTTTTGCATTATCCCTTAAATAAACCATTTCTGTTTGTTGCATCAATGCTTTATTTGCAGGTTCTGCAAGTAGTTTTTGCACCTGTTTATGTTTTGGAAGTCCACGGTTCGCTCTTAAGAGCAATAACCCTGCTTCTTCTCTATCATCTTTAGAAACATTTTCATTTGAAAGTAATTTTTCCGCTTTGGATGTAATCTCTGTAATTAATTTTCTCTGTGCTTCAAATAATCTTTTAATTCTCGGATTAAGTTCATCAAATTTATGTGCACTCACTTCAACGGGACCTGAAATAATAAGAGGAGTTCTCGCTTCATCAATCAAGACTGAATCAACTTCATCAACAATTGCATAAAAATGTTCTCGCTGTACAAGATAATTTTTATCAACAACCATATTATCTCTCAGATAATCAAATCCGAATTCATTGTTCGTTCCGTAAGTGATATCACGGTTATACATTTCACGTCTTTTATTGGAATCCATATCATTTAGAATTACACCAACAGTAATTCCGTGAAAATCAAAAATTGGTGACATCCATTCACTGTCTCTTTTTGCGAGATAGTCGTTTACTGTAATCAGATGAACACCTTTTCCCGGTAGTGAATTGAGATATAACGGAAGAGTAGCGACAAGTGTTTTACCTTCACCGGTTGCCATTTCAGCAATTTTTCCCTGATGTAAAACAATTCCACCGAGTAACTGAACATCATATGGCACCATATTCCAGGTGATTTTATTTCCCGCGGCTTCATATTGTTTTCCGACAAGACGGCTGCAAGTTTCTTTCACAACAGCAAACGCTTCAGGTAATAGATCGTCAAGAATTGCCTGAACAATTTCGAAATGCTCTTTATTTAATTCATTAAGATTTGCCTGAAAACTTTCTTTTTCTTCATGGGGAAGATCGGTTTTTAGTTTTTCAGTTATCTCGTTTATTTTAGATTCTATTTCAGCAGTTTCTTCTTTTATTCTATTTCTAAATTCTACAGTTTTATTTCTTAATTCTTCATCGGAAATATTTTTGATAGATTCCCAATGTTCATTTATTTCGTCAATTATTGGAAGAAGTGCTTTGACATCCTTTTCGTTCTTAGAAGGAAACAGTTTTGATAATAGCTTAAACATTTTTTCTTTTACTTAACTTAAATTTTTATATCCTCTAATTTACTGATATTTAAACGCAATTTAAATTGAAAACAAAATACCTTTATAATACTTATTTATGAATTATTTTTTTGTTTAATTAATTTTAAATTGCAACAAACAACTTAAGGAGATATTTAATGTCAATAATGATTACTTCCGAATGTATAAATTGTGGTGCATGTGAACCGGAATGTCCGAATACTGCAATTTATGAAGGCGGAACTCAATGGGTATTGGAAGGAAAGACTTATGGCGATGGGGAAGCAGCACCATCAGGTTCAGAAGGATTTTTCTCAAATGATTATTTTTATATTGTTCCCGATAAATGTACTGAATGTGTAGGATTTCATGATGAACCTCAGTGTGCGGCTGTATGTCCGGTGGATTGTTGCGTTCCGGATCCTAACCATGTAGAAGACAAAGAAACATTACTTGCCAAAAAAGAAAAACTGGATCAGTTAGGCAGATAAGATTTATTCTTTTGTTACCGGCGAAATATTTTCCTGAATTGCCGGTTCTACCGGCAGTTCAGGTTTCAATTCATTAAATTCATTTACCGAAAGTTCATTCTTTTTCTCATCATCAGCAATCTTTTTATATCCGAATAAAATTAAAAGGAAACCTAACGATACTGCTATATCAGCAATATTAAAAATAGGCCATGAATAAAAAGTTTTTCCCAGTATTGTAAAATTTGGAGTATCTATATGGAAGAAGTCAACAACATTTCCGTAGAATATAGGAGCATATCCATATATTGCACCGTAGAAAACTCTGTCTATTAGATTGCCTACAGCACCTCCCAAAATCAGTGCAAGTGCTATTCTCAGATATAAACTGTTATGTCTGTTCTTATAAAGAAAAAAAACAATCATAAATGTTGCAAGAATAGTGAAAAGTGAAAGAAATAATTTTCCGCCTATCTGCAATCCGAAAGCCATTCCGGGATTTTCAATAAATGTAATTTTAAACCAATTTCCAAAAACAGGAATTGATTGCTGGTAGTGCATACCCTTAATTTCAATTCCTAAAGAAGGGATTGAAAGACCTTTTACTAAAATTTTTGTAATTTGGTCGGCTATAACAATAAATAAAGAAATAAATATAACTTTCAAAAAATTATCCTCTTAAGTTCTTACATTCTATACAATGCTGAGTCACAGGAACAAGTTCCAATCTCTCAGGATCAATCAGAGGACATGTTTTGCAGAGATTTTTTGGATTTTCAACACAATCAATACATACACCATACGTTCCATTATCAATTCTGACAAGTGCCTCAGAAAGATAACCTAAATATTTTTCATCTCTCTGGACAAACATATAGTTTTTTTCTCTCTCCATTTCATCTGTGCCTTGCTCAGCCATATGTGAAGCATAAGTTGAATTATCACCAACATATTCGCCTGATTCATCATCAACGAGTGATCGCATATTCGCTTTAGCACTTTCAATAATTTTTCTTCTTTCTTCAAGAATTATATCTTTAAAAAATTTTAATTCTTTAGAAGTATATCTTACTTTTGAATTCGGTTTAAATTTTTTCATAGAAGAAATGTCAACTACACTTTCTTCCTGTTTTTCAATTTTTTTAGGTTTCGTAGCCCTTTTAATAACGGACTTGGTTTTTTTCACCTTGCTCTCAGTTTTAACAGTGTTTTTTTTCAATTTTTTATTCTCGACTTTCTTAACCGGTTTTTTTACGGATTTAGATTTTGGTTTAGTTATACTTTTTTTAGTAACCTTTTTTACAGGTTTCTTAACAGATTTTTTAACAACTTTTTTGGAGGCGGATTTGGGTTTTTTTGAAGCCTTTGTTTTTGTTTTTTTGGTCTTCATAGTGC
>DOWN01000365.1:9489-26375 GCA_003519545.1 Bacteroidota bacterium | reverse complement strand
TCAATACACTTACTGCTGACGCCAAAAAATATTCAAAAAAACTTATTACTAAATCTAAATCAGCACCCAAAAAAAATTCAACTCAAAAAAAGAGTCCAAAAACTGTTAACCCGAAATCTAATTCCGTTCCAAAAACTATTAACTCTAAATCAAAATCTAAACCGGTTTCTTCTCAAAAATTTTTAATCTCAACAAACGAAGATGTTCAGTGGAGAGTAAACACAAATTTTGAACTCATTGCCGCTAATAAACCATTCCTTGATTCTATTTATAATTTGACAGGAGTAAAATTAAAACAAAATCAATCTGTCCTTCTCGATATTTTCGGTGATCAAGTTAAAAACATTTGGCAGCAAAGATATTCAAAAGTTCTTAACGGTGAAAATCTCGTCTTCCAGGAAAACTTCGGTAATATAGTCGGCGTTGATGATATCTTCGGTATCGTTACTATGAGTCCGCTATTAAATGAAAAGTCTGAAATCATAGGAGTATCCTGCATTTCCAAAGATATAACGAAAATTATTAGAGACATAAGAGATACTCAGTCAACTAAATTTTTCCTTGAGAAAATTATGTCTTCTACTAATGATATGATTTGCATTGGAAACAAAGAAGGCATTATCATCAGTGTCAGCAGTGCATGTGAAAAAATTCTCGGTTATAAACCTGAAGAAATAATCGGTAAAAATTATATCAATTTTGTTTATAAAGAAGATTTAGAAAGTACATACAAAGTTGCCGCTTCTATTATCTCCGGCAATACAATTACAAATTTTGAAAATAGATACGTTCGAAAAGACGGTTCCATAGTTCCGCTCATCTGGTCTGTCAACTGGGTTGAGGAAGATGGCTTGCTCTATAGTGTTGCTCACGACGCAACCGATATTAAAAAATATCAGGATGAAATAAAAATTTCCGAAGAAAAATTTAGAAATTTATTTAATCTCAATCCTTTGCCAACCTGGATTTTTGATATTGAAAATTTCAGCATATATGATGTGAATCAAACAGCACTGGACTTCTACGGCTATACAAGAACTGAATTTTTAAATTTAAACATTTTTGATTTAAGACCTCAGGAAGAAATTCCCAGAGTAAAAAACGCAATCGAAAATTATATAAATGCAAAAGGTATCATCCGATTTGGAACTTTTATTCATAAAAAGAAAAACGGACAACTCGTTTATATGAATATATCAGGTCAAATGACTGATTATCTCGGAAAAAAATGTATGATGGTATCAAGTCTCGATGTTACTGAACATGAAAATCTTGTAAAAAAATTAATTGACTCAGAAAAGAAATATAATGACGCGGCTAAAATTGCTAAACTCGGTTACTGGAATCTCTACCTCGATAAAAATACCCTTGAATGGTCTGATGAAGTTTATAACATTTGGGGAGTTGATAAAAATAGTTTTAAAGTTTCTTACGAAAGTTTTATCCAAACTATGCACCCTGACGACTATGAAATTTTTAGTGTCGCTCAGGCTAAAGCATTCTCAGGCGATGGCGAACTTGATTTCGTTCACAGAATAATTCTTCCCGATGGTCAGGTTAAATGGGTTCATGAACTCGGAAAAATTGTGTACGACCAATTTGGAAAACCTCTTTCTTTAAAAGGCACAGTGCAAGATATTACCCTTCAGAAAATTGAAGAGCAAAGTCTCAAACTAATGAATAAAGTTATCACTAATACAAGTGATGCTGTTATGATTCTGGAAGCAGGTTTATTGGATGAACCGGGACCAAAAATTATTTACGCAAATGATGCATTTTTAAAATTATCCGGATATTCTGAAAATGAAATAATCGGTAATACTCCTCGGATTTTAAATGGTGAAGAAACTGATAAAGAAGAATTAAAAAAAATCAGAACTGCGATGGAAAATTATGAAGCGATTAATTTTACTCTCCTGTGTTACAAAAAGAATGGCGATAAATATTGGTCAAATAGAACCTTGACTCCTGTCGCTGATGATAAAGGTAATTATACTCATTGGATTTCTATCGAACGTGATTTCACAGAACAAAAAATGGAAGAAACTAAAAATTTAGTTTTTTCTGAATTAAGTAAAATTTTTAATCGTAACTCTACACTCATTTCTTCTCTTGATGAAGTTCAGAAATATTTAATCAGTATTTTTAATTTCAAAATTTCGGAAATTTGGATGGTTACTCCTGATAAATCTTTGATAAATCAAGTATCAGTTTTGCCTAAAGCTGGAATTGAAAATAAATTTGCTGAACTTACAAAATCAATAAATAATTTTAAAATCGGTGAAGGTATTCCTGGATTCGTTTGGGAAAACAAAAATATTTTTATTTGTTATACATCTGAAAATAATAAAAAATTTGTACGTTCCAAATTTGCAGAACAAGCAGGAATACATTCTATGATTGGTATTCCGCTTTTTGATAATCAAGAATTTATAGGATGTTTATTATTGGGAATTGATAAGGAAAATTATAAGTATTCAGTTTATTTTTATATAATTAATTATCTGCAAAATTTTTTAGGATCGGAAATAAAACGAAAACATCTAGAAGATGAACTAAATAAACTTTTTGATACCGCTCCGGAAATTATTTGCATTGCAGGTTTTGACGGCTATTTTAAAAAAATCAATCAGTCTGCTTCTAATATTCTTGGTTATTCAAATGAAGAATTAATTTCTCAAACTTTTTCTAAATTTATTCATCCTGAAGATCTTCAAAAAACTGATACTGAATATTCAAATCTGATTTCAGGTATTCCTACATTGCATTTCGAAAATCGATATATCTCTAAAGCCGGAAAAATAATTTGGCTTAGCTGGACTGTTACACCGGTTGTTGAAGAAAAACTTATGTATGGAATCGCAAAGGATATTACCGAACATAGAAAAATTAAAAATCTTCTCGATGATGCCTCACAACTTGCAAAGATTGGTAGTTGGGAAATTGATTTAGTGGAAAGAAAAATTTATAGTTCCGATTTTATGAAAAAATTGTATGAAGTGCCAAATGATTATATTATTCACTTTGACGAATGTACTCTATTCCACAAAGAAGGTTTTTTTAGAGATAAAGTCTCAAAAAAATTGGAAGAAACAATTTCAACAGGAGCTCTTCTTGATACTGAATCTATTGTAATTACTAAAACAGGAAAAGAAGTTTATGTTCGCGTATTTGGTAAGGCTGAATTTATTGATGGTAAATGCATTAGAATAATAGGATGTACACAGGATATAACTGATATTAAGAAAGCTGAGCAAAACCTCGCAAAGTCTTTTAAAGAAAAATTTGAAATTCTTGAATCCATTGGTGACGGATTCTTTGCCGTGGATAAAAATTTTGTTGTTACTTACTGGAACAAAAAGGCAGAAGAATTATTATTCAAGACTAAAGAAGAAATGCTCGGAAAAAATCTATGGGAAGTTTTTCCTGAAGCTAAAAAACTTGATTCGTATGTGAAATATAATCACGCTCTTAATTCCGGAGAAGCAGTTTACTTTGAAGATTTCTATCCTCCGATTGATCGCTGGTATGAAGTATCCGCATATCCTTCTGAATCAGGTCTTTCAGTTTATTTCAAAGATATTAGTGATAAAAAAATTGTTGAAAAAAAATTAATTGAATCTAATGAACGCTTTGAAAAAGTTTCTCTCGCTACTCAAGATGCTATTTGGGACTGGGACTTGATTAATAATACACTCCATTGGGGTGGGGGATTTAATAATCTTTTCGGATATGAATACAATGATTCTGATTTAGGTATTGAAGCTTGGACTGACCATATTCATCCCGATGATATGCATAGAGTTACGGAAAGTATTTTCTCTGCAATTGAAAATCCTTCAGTTTCTAACTGGACTTCTGAATATAGATTTTTAAAAGCTAACGGTCAGATTGCTCACATCCTTGATAAAGGTTTTATTTTGAGAGACATTTCAGGAAAAGGTTATCGGATGGTCGGTGCTATGGCGGATATTACTCAGCGTAAAGAATATGAAGAATCTCTAAAACATCTTACTGAAAACTTAACTCTCAAAACTAATGAACTGACTCGCTCAAACAAAGAACTTGAACAATTCGCTTACATCACTTCGCATGATTTACAGGAACCTCTTAGAATGATCACCGGGTTCTTAAGTCAACTCCAAAGAAAATACGGAACCTCTCTAGATGAAAAAGCACATCAGTATATTCATTTTGCTGTTGATGGTGCTACTCGTATGAGACAAATTATTCTCGACCTGCTTGAGTTCTCAAGAGCCAATAGATTTAACGACGAAAAAACAGAAGTAAATCTGAATGAATTGATTGATGAAATTTGTATCTTGCAAAGAAAATTAATTGAAGAAAAATCTGCTGTTATCATAAAAGAAAATTTACCGGTAATCAATTTTTATAAATCTCCACTGATGCAGATTTTTCAAAACGTCATTAATAATGCTCTAAAGTATTGTAAAGAAAATGTCCCGGTGGAAATTAAAATTTCGTGTGAAGAATTCAGTGACCATTGGTTATTTAAAATTAAAGATAATGGAATAGGAATCGAAGAAGAATATTTTGATAAAATTTTTCTCATCTTCCAGAGATTACACGGAAAAGAAAAATATAGTGGAACGGGTATGGGACTGGCTATCGTAAAAAAAATCATCGAAACTTATGGCGGAAAAATCTCGGTTAATTCAACTCCCGGGATTGGAACTGAAATAATTTTTACTTTTAACAAATAAAACCTTTTTATAATTTAAATTAAAAAAGTAAAATGAAATCAATTAATATACTTCTCGTTGAAGACAATGAAGGTGATATCGTTCTTACTAAAGAAGCACTTGAAGAAAGCAAAATTTTAAACACTGTTTCCGTAGCTAAAAACGGTAGGGAAGCACTGGATTTTGTTTTTAAACAAAATGGTTTTGAAAATGCAGCGACACCTGATTTGATATTACTTGATATAAATTTACCTCTAAAAAACGGTCATGAGGTTCTTAAAATTATTAAAGAAGATGATTCCGTAAAACATATTCCCATAATTATGCTCACTACTTCTTCTACTGAATCAGATGTACTTTTCTCTTACAAAAATCACGCTAACTGTTTTATTACAAAACCTGTTGAAGTCACGGCTTTTATAGAAGCGATAACAAGTCTTAACCATTTCTGGTTAAACATCGTGACTCTTTCCAAAAAATAAATTTTGCATAAAGATAAAAAACCATATAGAATATTAGTAATTGAAGATAATCCCGGTGATTTTATTCTTGTTGAAGATTATCTGTTTGATACCATTCTTACTCCCGTAATTAAAAATATTACAAGTTTTACTGAATCAAAATATTACATCAACACGAATTTATCTCAGATTGATGCTATTTTGCTTGACCTTACTTTGCCCGATTGCTCAGGTGAAAGTCTTTTAAATGAAATTTTAAATATTGCCGGTGATATTCCCGTTATTATTTTAACAGGTTATACCGATGCGGGATTTGCTATTAAATCTTTAAAACTCGGAGCATCAGATTATCTTTTGAAAGATGAACTTAATCCTGCGATTTTATATAAAAGTATTGTCTATAATATCGAAAGAAAAAAAAGTTTAAAACAACTTCAGGATTCTGAACAAAGATACAGTGAACTCTTTCAGTTTAGTCCATTGCCAATGTGGGTATATGATTCTGAAACTCTTTTTTTCCTTGATGTAAATGAAGCCGCAGTTAATAAATACGGATATACGGTTGAAGAATTTAAAAATATGAAAATTACTGAAATAAGACCTGAAGAAGATATTCCTGAATTGATGAAAGTTTTGGAGTTTTCAAAAAATAAAGATAGAAATACTTTTGTCGGTGAATTCAGACACAGAAAAAAAAACGGAGAAATATTTTCTGTTGAAGTTACAAGTAACATTATTGTTTACAATGGAAGAAAAGCAGAAATAATTCTCGCAAACGATATTACCGACAAAAAAAAATATTTAAACAAAATCGAATCACAAAATACTAAACTAAAAGAAATTGCCTGGTTTCAGTCACACATCGTCAGAACTCCGGTCTCAAAATTACTCGGCCTATTAGGATTAATCTTAAACGGTTATGCTAAAGACGAAAAAATGAAAACTGAACTTCTTCAGGATACTTTCAATGCCGCAAGTGATCTTGATAAAATAATCAAAGACGTCGTTGACAAAACCAACGAACTCGATATCAATAATTAACAATCTACAATTAACACAATCCCATTCACCCATTTGTAATTTCATTCTTAATACACAACCCCCTTTACCTTTTTGTCATTGCGGGCTTGACCCGCAATCTCTTTCAACCCATTGTCATCCTGAAGGAGCTTGCGACTAAAGAATCCCTTGAAGAAATTTGTCAGCCATTCCTCTCCCGCAGGAGTCTCCTGCAAGGGACTCCTGCGAGTATTACATTTCACAATCTCTTTTTTCTCACTCTCATTTGTGTCATTCGTCCAATTCGTGAAAATTCGTGGTAGCCAGTTCCAATGAATCGGGAACCCGCAATCTCTTCCTCTCCCGCAGGAGTCTCCTGCAAGGGACTCCTGCGAGAACAAAAAAATTTTGTCATTGCGGGCTTAGCCTGTCCCGATGTATCGGGAACTCGCAATCTCTCATTTTCCCCTCACCACTATTCGTGCAATTCGCCTAATTCGTGAAAATTCGTGGTAGCCTGTCCCGAAGTATCGGGAACCCGCAATCTCTTACCACCTTATGTCATCCTGAGGGAGCTTGCGACCAGCTTGTCCCGATTCATCGGGAAAGGATCTCATTAGGTAAACGTCTCCTCTCCCGCAGGAGTCTCCTGAAAGGGACTCCTGCGAGTATTCCAATCTACAATCTTTTTTTTAAACCCTCATTCGTGTCATTCGTCCAATTCGTGAAAATTCGTGGTAGCCTGTCCGGATGAATCGGGAACCCGCAATCTCTCATTTTCCCCTCACCACCATTCGTGCAATTCGTCCAATTCGTGAAAATTCGTGGTGAAGTATTTATTCCGTTCCGTTACCCCTAATTCGTGGTGAATCCCAAACACCATCCCCCCCCCCTAAAAAAATTCCCTCAATTTCCTTTACTTTCCTCATTGATACTCTCCCAAAAATTCACTATTTTTGTAATTATCCAATTTTTAATTCAAGTCTAATATAATAATGTCTAATAACGGTGTTAATAAAGGTAAAATTATTCAGGTAATCGGTCCGGTTGTGGATATTGATTTCTCTGAAGGTCATTTACCTGCTATCAATAATGCTATTGATATCAAAAGAAAAAACATTGACGGTAATGAAGATGTACTCGTTGTTGAAGTTCAGCAACATTTAGGTGAAAATAGAGTTAGAGCGGTTGCGATGGATTCCACTGATGGTCTCGTGAGAGGTACTGAAGCAATTGACAGAAATGAACCTATCACTGTACCCGTGGGAAAAAATGTTCTCGGCAGATTAATCAATGTCACAGGTGATCCAATTGATGGTAAAGGTCCTATCGTTACTGAAAAACATTATCCGATTCACAGACCTTCTCCGAAATTCGATGAGTTATCCACTCAAAAAGAAATGTTTGAAACCGGTATTAAAGTTATTGACTTACTTGAACCTTATACTAAAGGTGGTAAAACAGGATTATTCGGTGGTGCAGGTGTTGGTAAAACAGTTTTAATTCAGGAATTGATTCATAATATCGCTAAACATCACGGTGGATTTTCTGTATTCGCTGGTGTTGGTGAAAGAACTCGTGAAGGAAATGACTTATATCTTGAAATGACTGAGTCAGGTGTTATAAATAACACTTCTCTCGTATTCGGTCAGATGAATGAACCTCCGGGTGCAAGATTAAGAGTAGCGTTGACTGCTCTTACCATCGCTGAATCTTTCAGAGATGAAGAAGGTAAAGACGTATTGTTGTTCATTGATAATATTTTCAGATTTACTCAGGCAGGTTCTGAAGTATCCGCGTTGTTAGGTCGTATGCCTTCAGCGGTAGGATATCAGCCAAACCTTGCTACTGAGATGGGTGCCTTACAGGAAAGAATTACTTCTACTAAAAAAGGTTCTGTTACTTCCATTCAGGCGATTTATGTACCTGCGGATGACTATACTGATCCTGCTCCTGCTACTACATTCTCTCACTTGGACGCGACTACAGAGCTTTCAAGAAAAATTTCTGAGTTAGGTATTTACCCTGCGGTTGATCCTTTGACTTCTTCTTCAAGAATTCTTGATCCGCTCGTAGTTGGTGATGAACATTATAATACTGCACAGGAAGTTAAAAGAGTATTACAGAACTATAAAGATTTACAGGATATTATTAATATTCTCGGTATTGATGAATTATCTGAAGATGATAAACTTATCGTTGCAAGAGCAAGAAGAATTCAGAGATTTTTATCTCAACCTTTCTTTGTTGCTGAGCAGTTCACAAATATTCCGGGTCAGTATGTAAAACTTGAAGATTCGATAAAAGGATTCCAAATGATATTAAACGGTGAGTGTGATCATTTACCTGAGATGGCGTTTAACCTTGTCGGAACTATTGAACAGGCATTTGAAAAAGCAAAAGAAATGGCATAAGATAATTAATGGATAAACTTCTTGATTTAGATATTGTCAGTCCTACAGCTAAAGTTTACAGCGGAAAAATTAAAACTATAATCGCTCCGGGATCTCTCGGTGGATTTCAAGTTATGTTTAATCACGCTCCATTAGTTTCTACTTTGAATGTAGGCAAACTGAAAATCGTTGATGAAAATGAAAAAGAAAAGTTGTATGCAATCAGTGGTGGTATATTAGAAGTTAATAATAATAAAGTTTCTGTTCTCGCAGAGAATATTGAAACTCCTGAAGAATTGAACATTGAAAGAATCAAAGCGGCAATTGCAAGATATGAAGATATATTACACAGAAAAGAAGAGGGAACTGATCCTGAAGAAATCAGGTTATTGTTAAAAATTGAGTATAACAGACTTTCATTACTCAATAAACTCGGCTTAAACTAAAGCCCGTTTTATTTAAGTCCCCCTTTGGAGGGGGGTTGGGGGGAGGGTTGTGGTGAAGGATAACAACTAATGTCATTCGAAGGAGCCTACGACAAACTGTCCTTATGATACAAGGAAAGAATTATAAAAAAGTTTTTCATTATAAATCTTAATTAAATTTTGTGCAATTCGTGATAATAAGTAATGAAAGCCCATAAGTTTAATCAAAAGAGATCCTTCGTTTCACTCAGGATGACAAAAGTGTTTCACGTTAAAGTATTTTAAATAATTAAACATTTGTGCAATTCGAAGTAATTCGTGTTAACCTGTCCCGATATGCGGGATTCGTGGCATTGGTTTTTAAAAAACACTCTAATTCGTTATAAAGATTTTCAGTTTTCATTTATAATTATGAAAAAATTCTTAGAAGCATATAAAGGAATAAACAGAACTGTTTGGATTTTTACAGTTGTAATGTTTATCAATCGAGTCGGTGCGATGGTTATGCCATTCCTAAGCATTTGGCTGAAAGAAGAAATTAATCTTTCTCTCGCTCAAACGGGCTTGCTCATTGGTGTTATGGGTGCAGGTATAATTGCCGGTTCATATCTCGGAGGATTCCTATCCCAGAAAATCGGCAGTCTAAAAACTATAAAACTTTCTCTGTTACTTATGGGAATTTTTTTAATTCTCGTATATTACTCCTCCGATATCATTGTTCTGACAGTTTTGTTATTTATTCTTGGATGTGTTCAGGAATGGACTCGACCTGCTACTCTGTATTTTTTCACTCAATCTCTGAAACCGGAAAATCTTCCTAAAGCGTCCGCTCTCTATCGTCTCGCTGTAAATATTGCTTTCGCTGTCGGTACTACTTTAGGAGGTTTGCTTACGGCAATCTCATATGCTGCATTATTTTGGGTGGATGCTATAACTTGTTGGTTTGCTTTGATTTTTATCTTAGTTGCTTTAAAAGGATTCAACGATAAAAAAGAAACTGAAAAACAAAAAATTATAAATTCAGGAAAAACAAATCTCAGAATTTTTTATTTCATAACAATAATACTTTTTTATTATACTTTATTTTTTGTTTTCTTTAATTCTTATCCTTTATATCTGAAAGACTTCTGTAAAATTGATGAAAGCACTATAGGAATTCTCATCAGCGGAAACGCAGTTATAATAATTCTGTTTGAAATTCAATTGGTAAATTATATCGGAAAAAGAAATCTTAACACACGTGCGGTTGGTGTAGGATTGCTGGTGGGAGCGTTATCGGTTCTCACTCTGCTTTCGGGTTCAAGTTTAACTATACAAATAATATTTATAATTCTTCTGACAATTTCAGAAATGCTTTGCCTTCCATATCTTTGGGCTATTGCCGCTTATCTCGGAAAAGAATCAAATAAGAATATTATAACATGGTATTCATTCTTCGGAAGTGTAGCATTTATGATTTCACCTGTGATAACAAATTTTGTTGCTGAAAAATCCGGTTACGACATTGCATGGATTATGATATCTGTTTTTGGATTTATCTCACTTGCATTTTTTATCCTCCTTCGAAATTCAGGCGAAATATTCCTCAAGTCCGAATCATAAAATATCTATTTTACTTCCTATGTCATCCTGAGGGAGCATGCGACCTGCCTGTCCCGATTTCTTTTATCGGGAAAGGATCCCATAAAAGACTAGTTACACTACAAATCCATTTCTCAGATCTGTCATTGCAGTCTTGTTTTATCTCGAAGTAACGGTAATGATGCCCCCTCTGGAGGTTGAGCCTGCGAAATCCCGACGTGTCGGGAGGGATTTAGGGGGAGGATTTATATAAATTGTATTCATTACAATTCGTGTAATTCGCTTAATTAGTGTAAATTCGTGGTGAAGAAAATTCCAAGTGTTCAGTATCAACCCACCACTCACTATTAGTATAGACATATTCAAAGGATTTTTATAAATTAGGTCATATAACCTATAATTTATAAATATAGGTCATATAACCTATAATGAAATTCAAAGCAGTCATAACTGGCGATATCGTTTCATTCACTCAACTCGATCCAAAATCAAGAGCAAGACTAACATCCGAACTAAAAAAATGTTTTTCTGAACTTGAAAGAAAGAGAATCACTGAACGTGAAATTGAAATTTTCAGAGGTGATAGTTTTCAGGGTGTGATAAATAATCCCGCTGAAGCACTTCTCGTTGCATTATATATCAGGTCGTATATTATAAAATCTACCATCAAATTCAAAAATTCAAAAACCGATGCAAGAATTTCCATCGGAATAGGAAAAGTTAATAAACTTAAATCTAAAATTATTGAGTCTGACGGTGAAGCATTTATTCTTTCCGGAAGGGGACTTGATGAAATGAAAAATTCAGACGCTCTTATTAAAATCATTTCACGTTACGAACAGTTCAATGAAATTTTCAATATCGTTTGCACACTTATGGAACCTTTGATTCAGAACTGGTCTTTCCCTCAAGCCGAAGTTGTTTATTATGCTCTCAACGGATACAATCAAATTGAAATTTCCAAAAAAATCAAAATCACTCAAGCGTCGGTTAATCAAAGAGTAAAACTCTCTAACTGGAATGAACTCAAAGAGGCAATTAATTTTTCAAGAATGTTCATTTTAAGAAACGTAAAATAAAATGGAAGAACTCAATAAGATAATTCTTGCTCTGATGCTTTATCTGATTAATACCTATCCTGCGAGTTTATTGATAAATAAAATTACGGGAAAGTGGAGAAAACAACTTGAAGAGTCAGAAACTGAAAATGATAGTCTTGAAAGTGCAGGGTTGTTAATTGGAATTCTTGAAAGAATTTTGATAGTTACATTTGTATTAATCAATCAGTATGAAGCAGTCGGTCTGCTCATTGCAGCAAAATCTATTCTCCGTTACAACGATAAGAATAAACCTGAAAAAAAGACTGAGTATGTTTTAATAGGTACATTAATGAGTTTCACTTATGCATTATTAACATCATTGCTGTTCAGATATTTTGTGTTCCGTTTAATTTGATATCCAAACAGCAATGTGTAATTTCATCTTATTTAAGCAGAACCATTTTCTTAATCTCTGAAAAATTTTCCGAAGTCAATTTATAAAAATACGTTCCCGCTGATAAATTCATCGCATTAAAGTTAACAGAATATTCACCTTTGTTATAATATCCGTCAACAAGTGTTGCTATTACTTTTCCGCTAATATCATAAACATTTAGTTTAATATTCGCATTATTATCAGGAACTGTAAATTTTATTTTTGTCTCAGGATTAAAAGGATTAGGAAAGTTCTGACTTAATGAATAACTCTCTGCGATGCTTCCAATTGTTTCAACATTTGTTACAGGATTCCATAACCAGTATTTTGACTGGTCAATCGAAGTAAAATAATATGTCGCGAGTGACTTCTGACCACCATTTACAAATGAACCGGGCATTGAATCAACTAACATTCCTAATGAAAGTTTCCCGACAGAGTATTCAGAAAGATTAGGATATTTATAATCAAGTTGTTGACCTTGAAATTTTAAATCTAAATGTCCTAAAAAATTTAAAGTAGATGGCAAATATTTAGTTAACTTTACATCAGTGAAATTTTCTCCGTTTATATTATTTTGAGTTACGACATTATATGTCATAAACAAAGCATAATCATTAATCAAACTTTCGTTAATTCTTAATACACCAAGTGATGGTCTGCAAACTGACGCTAACGTCTCTGTTGTCCCGGTGTAATTATATTTAGTAAATGGTAATTCAACTTCTCTGCTTCTGCTTGGATCTGCTCCCGGATATATACTCGACCATATTCTTAAATGTGCTGACGCATCAGGCAAGTAACTTCCTGAACTGTTAACATTGACAACATCAAACGCAACATAAGGAAAGTTATGATAATAAGCCAAACTAACAGTCCTGAAAGCACCGAAACTATATGACCCGTTATCAACCCAGTCATAAATTTTTATAGGAGCAGAAAATGTATTTCCATGATCAGTTGATTCCATAAAAAATACATCATTCATATTTACTCCTGTCCCTAAAAATGCTACACCGATTTTTCCTCCTGCAGATTTTGCTATTGAATATCCTTCAGCAATATCAAGATCGGGAGTAGAACTTGAATTCATGAAATTTGAAGTTATCAATGATTTTCCAATCAAGACAGGGCTGGAATTATCTGCTGAAATTAAAATAAATTTATTATCACCAACTCCTTGAATATTATTTAAACCTAAAACTTTTCCCCATAGTCCTGAATAATTTGTAAATTGGTTTTTTGGATTCAGTCTATTAAAAGAACCTAACCCGGGAAAAACATCGCTATAAACTTTTACTGACATTTGTCCTCCGGTAAATGAATGGTTAGCAATTAATGCATAACCACCGGAAGTTAATGAAATATTTGGGAATGAAGAATTTTCAATCGGAACATCCGCAATAAAAGACCATGAATCTCCCTGAGTTTCACTGTAAAAATATTTTGTAACTTTGTTTTGAAAAGTTACATCATTATAATAAGAATGAGTCATCACAATATGGATATCTTCTCTATCCATTGGATTTTGTGCAATGTTTCTTGGCGAACTTGTGCTCTGTAAATCATACAGTGTATTAAACACAGGTTTGTATGTAACTAATTGATTGAAATCTTGTGCTTTTAACGGGTTAACTACAGCGGTTAAAAGCAGGGCAATTGTAAATATGACTTTTTTCATATTTCCTCCATGTTTTTTTAAAACTTATATAATTTTTTGTTAATAAAAAATACATTTCTTCAACTCCCGAATTTTTTTAATAACCATTTCTTAGCAGCCAGATTTTTATTGAAATTCTTTTTCCAGGTCGGTTTTTATTTTTTTTGTAATCTCCCGGCAGGTTTTCAAATTCTGATTGAATAATTCAAAATTCACAGGCGGATCATCGAGTATTTTTTTATTCTCTTCAAATATTGTTTTTATTTCCGTAAGACCGAATATATCAAATGTTGGTTTGAATTTATGGTGAATAGTCCTGAAACTTTCGGCATTTAATTCATTATATTCTGAAGAAGAAAATTTATCAATCTCATCAAGTGCATCATTTACACCTTTTATAATTTCTTTTAATAAATTTTCGTCACCTTCGACAAAATCTTTTATTCTTTGTATATAAACCGGAGTCATTAAAACAATTTTGTAAACAAAATGAATTTATTCAATTCATTAATTATTAGAACCTGTTATAAACTTATCTATCTCGTTTTCTATTTCATCTCTCACTTTTCCAATTTCGGAAATTTTTTGAGAATCTGTTCCTGTAAATTTTGACGGATCAGGAAACCACCAGTTTAATCTTTTACCCCCACCGGGAAATACAGGACATTTTTCCGCTGCCTCTTTTTCACATACAGTTATAACAAAATCATACCCTTTACCTGTTTTCAATATATCTTCAACACTTTTAGTTTTATTTCCCGATATATCAATCCCTTTTTCTTTCATACTCTCAACTACCAATTGATTTAGTTTACCCGGTTCTATACCTGCAGAATCTGCTTCGTATTTTTCTGAATATTTTGAATTAATAAATGCCTCAGCCATCTGCGAACGTGCTGAATTGTGAATACAAACAAATAAAATTGATTTCTTCATTTTGTAATATAAAAATTCTTTGTTAACTAAATATAAATTTCCCGGTTTATCGAACTGTCTTCCCCGGGAAATTTAACTTTTTAATTAAATTTTATCGTGAAAAAATTAAACCCGTTTCATTTTCTACCGAATACATTAACACTTAAAAGTCTGCTGCCGGAATTTAACCACTGCTCATACTCTTCTTCGGATAAATATTTTCTCAAAGTTTCTTCAGGTAAGATTATCTCTCGTTCTTTTTGGATTTTTATATCGGTGAAATTATTTTTCTTTATAATTCCAAGATATTCATTTATATCAATTGAACCTGATATACAACCCGCATACATTTCCGCGGCTTTTTTAAATTCAGACGGCATCTCTCCTTTTACTACTATATCTGATACCGAGAAGTGTCCTCCCGGTTTTAGAATTCTGTAAATTTCTGAAAATGCTTTGTTTTTATCCGGCACAAGATTTAAAACACAATTACTGATAACAACGTCAGCAAGATCATTATCCAGGGGAATATTCTCAATGTCTCCCAAATGAAATTCAATGTTTTCATATCCAAGTTTTTGTTTGTTTAAATTTGCCTTTTCTATCATTGTCTCTGTAAAGTCAATCCCTATCACTTTTCCTTTTTCTCCGGTTAGTGAACGGGCAACGAATACATCGTTGCCTGCTCCTGAACCTAAATCAACCACTGTGTTACCTTGTTTTATCGCTGCGAATTCCGTCGGGATACCGCAACCCAAACTTAAATCCGCATCAGGATTATATCCGCTCAGATTTTCATAACTTTCACTCATATCTGAAATGTCATCTGAACTGCAACAGGTTGATGAACAACAGCCTGATACTTCACCTTTCAGAGATTTTTTTGCAATCTCACCGTATTTTTCTTTTACGATTTCTTTTAATTTTAAATCTTCCATTAGTTTGTTTTCCTTTTTTTTAACAACATTTTGTTTTTTGATTTTTTAATTTAGTTATAAATTCTGTTAACAGTTTAATTTTTTCTTCGAGAGTTTTCCAATCAATACAATAACATGATTTGACACCATCTATCGTTCCTTTCACAAGTCCAATCTCTTTTAATTCTTTTATATGTTGAGATACTGTTGACTGAGAAAGTGGGACTATTTCTACAATCTCACCACAAATACACATATTTTTTTCCGCCAGAGCGTTTAATATCTCAAGTCTTGCAGGATGTGAAAGTACTTTTGCCACATCTGCAGTTTCAGTCAGTTTTTTATCAAATTTTTCTTTTTTTGGTGCTGCCATATTCTTCTTTTATTGTATATCGTAAAAATACGATAAATGTTTCATCAGGTCAAGATATTTTTTTATATTTTTTCTTGAGGTGATAACATCTTTTAATTTAAATATATTTATATAATCAGCAAACTCTAAATTATCTGAATTTAAAATCATATATATCACTTTTTACTTTCCTTGTTTCCGGTATTCTTTTATTTATTTTTTTAAATAAAGAAGTATCGGAAAAAGATTATGAATTACAAACTTCTCCGAGAGAAGAATTATATTTTGATAAATTTGGTCACCGTGATAATTATATAGGTATAGATGAAAGTGCAGAGGGGATTATTTTTAATAAAAGAGTAAATTTTAAACCCGGAACATCTGAACCCGTAATCGTTAATAATAAGAATAACATTTATATTTTTTGTAACGATTTTAACAACAAAGGAATTGTTACCGGTTTTTTCTCTGATAACTATGGGAAAAATTTTATTCCATTTAATCTTCCATTGACTAATGAAGTTCACACTTATGCAGACCCGGATGCGGAAACAGACAATAACGGAAATATATATTTCACAGCAGTTCAAAGAGATAATAAAAATTTCAGTTCGATTGTTTTGATAATCAATTCAGGTGGCTCACAAAAAAATTATTTGATTGACTCAAATCAAAACGGAACCATAAAGTTTGATAAACCTAAAATATTAATTTTACAGAATAAAATTTATATTACTTTCATTAAAAAAGAAGATGAAAAAAAACAGTTAATTTTGTTTTCGTCAAATTTAGATTTGACAGGTAATCAATTTACTTTGTTATCATCAGATAATCCCAACTCTGCCTCATTGAAAAATCATAATCAGGATTTATTAATTTCTTACTCAAATGATGAAGAAATCAATCTGTTAGTTTATTATACAAACAGTAATACTTTAAATAACTTTAAAATTTGTGAATTTGAAAGTCCCGGCAAAAAAATTAAAGGTCAGAATATTATAAAA
>DOWN01000365.1:4177-9440 GCA_003519545.1 Bacteroidota bacterium | reverse complement strand
TTAGAGTTAATTCATCTCCTTCAATGTTAANNNCTAATTTGAATAATANAATATATATTACATATTGCGGAAAAAACGGAGAAGATAATTCTGATATTTTTATAACTCATTCTGAATTATCTTACTTAAATTTTTCCAACCCTGTAAAAATATCCGGTGATAAATCCTTAAATGATCAGTTCCATCAGGTTATCTCGGAAGATGAGTCCGGAAACATATATATTACTTATCAGGATTCAAGAGATGATGAAAAAAATATTTTAGTGAATACTTATTTAAGTTATTCATTTGATCAAGGAAATTCATTTTCGGATTTAAAACTTTCAACAAAATCTTTCAATCCATATAATATTGTTGTCGGAGGAAATTATATTGGTGATTATAACAGTCAGATTGTAACAAATGATAAATTAATTTCTGTTTGGACTGACGGAAGAAAAAATAATTTTGATTTATATATGGGTGTTATCCATCTGAAAAAATTATTGAATTAATTTTTTCAGAAATTCAGTAAATTTATAAACTGCGTTTGCTCTGTGAGATAATTTGTTTTTTTCTTCATCAGTAAGTTGAGCAAAAGTCTTATCTAATCCTTCAGGTATAAACAGCGGATCATAACCGAAACCTTTATCTCCAAGTTGTTCAGTTATTATTTTACCTTTAACAATTCCTTCAAAGTATTTTTCATTATTTTTATCATCCATAAAACAAATTACTGTTCTGAATTCGGCATTCGATTCGGTTAAATTTTTCTTTTTTAATTCACTGATTAATTTTTCACAATTATCTGAATAAGTAGCATTCAATCCTGCATACCTTGATGAATAGACTCCGGGTTCACCATCCAACGCTTCCACAAATAATCCTGAATCGTCTGCAATTACAGGAACTCCGGTTATATTAAAAATCTCCGATGCTTTCAAATAAGCATTTTCATTTAAAGTATTTCCGGTTTCTTCAACATCTATAAATATATTTGCTTCTTCCAGTGATAATAATTGAACGTTACTCAACCCGTTTAGAATACTCTTTAATTCTGAAATTTTATGTTTATTGTTTGATGCAAGTATAATTTTTTCGATATTACTCATACTTCTTCATTTTTATATTGCAGTTCATAAAGTTTGTAATACAATCCTCCTAATGATAACAACTCCTGATGTGTTCCTGCTTCTTTAATTTCACCTTTATGCATTACAATTATTTTATCACATTTCTGGATAGTTGAAAGCCGGTGTGCAATAATTATAGACGTTCTGTTTTCTATTAATTTATTAATCGCATTCTGAATTAAAATTTCAGTATGTGTATCCACTGACGACGTTGCCTCGTCAAGCATTAATAATTCAGGATTATATACCAATGCTCTGGCAAATGATATTAACTGTTTTTGCCCTGTTGAAAGTGTTGTGCCTCTTTCATTTACCGGATGATTAATCCCTAACGGAAGGGAATTAATAAATGGTTTTAATCCGACATTATCTATCGCTTTATTTATTTCTTCATCCGTAATTGATTCATCACCAAGTGTAATATTACTTTTTATTGTTCCTGAAAACAAATATACTTCCTGTAAAACTGTTGCCAAATGTTTTCTTAATCTGTTCTGTTCTAATTGTTTTATATTGATTCCGTCTATCCGAATCTCACCCTCATCAACATCATAAAATCTCTCTATCAAACTTATTATGGTTGATTTACCCGAACCTGTTGCACCGACAAATGCGACTTTCTCTCCGGGTTGTATTGTCAGATTTATATTTTTTAATACAGGATTATCTATTGAATATCCGAATGTAACATTTTTAAATTCAACTTTACCTTTAAAATTATTAATCTGAACAGGATGTTCGGAATCTTTAACAGGAGAAGTTTGGTCTAAAATTTCAAAAATCCTTTCGCTTGATGCCATAGCGGTTTGAAGGATATTATACTTTTCCGATAAATCTCTTATAGGTCTGAAAAACATTTCCGTATATTGAATAAAAGAAATCAAAACTCCAATTTCAATCGCTCCTTGAACAGTCTGACCACCACCATACCAGATTATGAGTCCGACAGATATCGCACCAATCAATTCCACAAAAGGAAAAAAGACAGCATAATAAAAAATACTTTTTTTATTCTGCTCAGTGTGTTGTCTGTTTATTTTTTCAAATTCTTCAACGGTTTTATTTTCTTTATTGAACAACTGAACGATTGATATACCCGTTATATGCTCCTGTATATAAGAATTTATTTTTGCTATCAGTATCCGAATTCTTCTGTAAGATTCTCTCACTTTATTTCTGAATATCGAAGTCGCATAAATTAAAACCGGAAGTATAGAAAGTGTTACCAGTGCATGTTGCCAGTCAAGAATGAACATAAAGGTTACAATCCAGATTAAAGTAAATATATCTCCGAATGCCGTTACAATTCCCGATGAAAAAACTTCATACAAAACTTCCACATCAGAGGTTGCCCTTGTTACAAGTCTGCCGATTGGATTTCTATCGAAGAATTTCAAATCAAGTTTGATAATATGAGAATGAATTTTTTTTCTCAGATCATAAATTATTTTTTGACCTATCCAAGCGGTTAAAAATCCTAATCCATACTGAACAATACCCTGAACTATTAGAGTAGAGAGTAAAATAATTATTATAAATTGAAGACCGGGTATATCATTGTTCATTATCTTATCGTCAATTGCTATCGGTGTCAGATATGGTCTTACAGCGGCAAGAGCGGAAACAGTTATCGTAAGCAGCGTAGCAAGTATAATATATTTTTTATACGGTTTAAAATAAGACAATAATCTCTTTAGAAGATTTTTGTCTAATTTTTTATCTATTGCTTCTTCCTGAATTGTCTGTTTGCCTTTATCTGCCATTTAATTTCAGGTTACTATGTATTTGTAATTTCGTCTTCAAGTAATTGTTTTTGGTATAAATCAAAATAAAATCCTTTTTTAGTCAACAGTTCATTATGCGTGCCTTGTTCAGAAATTATTCCGTCTTTTAATACAATTATATTGTTTGAATTTTTTATTGTAGAGATTCTGTGAGATATAATTATTGATGTTCGGTTATGCATAATTGTTTTCAACTCATTGAGAATTTCTTCTTCTGTATTCGTGTCAACTGCTGATAATGAATCATCTAATATTAGTATAACGGGTTTTTTATAAATTGCTCTCGCAAGCGAAGTTCTCTGCTTTTGTCCGCCCGATAATGTTATTCCTCTTTCCCCTAGAATTGTATGAAACTGGTAAGGGAAATTTATTATATCTTTGTAAAGACCAGCACTCTGTGCCGCGATTAAAACCTCTTCCGGATTTGGTTTGTCATCCGAATAAGCAATATTTTTTTCAATCGTATTTGAAAATAAAAATGATTCCTGAGGTACAATTCCGATTATATCTCTTAATAATTTTACTTCGAATTTTTTAATGTTTACTCCGTCAATATAAATATTACCTTCAGTAGGATCAAAAACTCTCGGCAATAAATTTATCAAAGTTGATTTACCGGAACCGGTATGCCCAATAATTCCAAGAGAAGAACCTCTGTTTATTTTCAGATTAATATCTTTTAAAACGTAATTATCAGAACCGGGATATTTAAAAGAAAGATTTTCAAAAATAATTTCACCTTTAATCTCATTTTCTTTAATTTCATAATCCGTTATAGAACTGTTGGAAATTTCAGGTTCTGAGTTATTAATCTGTAAAAGTCTTTCCATTGAGGGAGCTGCTCTCTGGAATAAATTGATAATCCAACCGAAAGCAATCATGGGCCAGGTTAAATGCCCAAGATATATTATAAACTCAGATATATTTCCGTAAGTCATCTGACCTACCATCACTCGTATTCCACCGAAATAAATAACAAGAATTATAGAAATTCCCGTTAATAAAAACATCATAGGAAATGAGAATGATTGAATTTTGGCAAGGTTAAGATTCTTTTTGAAATTATCCTTTGATATAACATCAAACTGTTCAAATTCAAATTTCTCTCTCACAAAAGTTTTGATTACTCTTATTCCTGAAAATGACTCCTGAACTTTTGCGGTCATATCAGAAAATGATTCCTGAACTTTTAATGATCTCTTAAAAGTGAATTTTCCAATTTTGTAAACAAGAATTGTAATTACCGGTAATGGAATTAATGCCACCAAAGTGACAAATGCATTAATGTTAAATAAGATTATTAAAGTTATAGTGAGTCTTGTTGAGGTTTGAAGAGAATACATAATTCCCGGTCCAACAAAGTTTCTGATATTATTAATATCACTAGTAGCCCTTGCCATCAGATCACCGGTTGAATTTTTATTAAAAAAACTTCTGGAAAGTTTTTGTAGATGCGAGAAAAAATCAAACCTTAAATCATTTTCAACTTCCCGTGACATTACTATTATATTCTGTCTCGTCAGGAAAAGAAAAAACCCTCCTGCTACAGTGAGCAATAACGCATATAAAATATCCATATATACGGGACTTCCGTATATCCCGGCTGTGATTTTATCAATTGCATCACCTATAATCAGAGGATAAATACTGATTAATCCTAAGTGTAACAAAATAAAAATATAACCTATGAAAATTTTTTTCCGGTATTTTTTTAAGTAAGGAAGTAGAGATAAGAGGGAGTTCATTTATACAAATATAATCTATTGGAGTATCATTTATAATTCTTTTAAATTTACATAAAAAAACATCCGCCGATTATCTCAACGGATGTCTTTGATTCCGGAAAAGAAGTATCCCCATTTCTCTAAACCGGAATTTATATCAATTCACACATTGTTTTATAAAATTTTATTCCGAATCCGTTTTTACGGAATTTTTTGAAGAATAAATTAAATTTCTCTGTATCATTCAGGTTTTGATAACAATTTAGAAGTCTTACAAAATTGATTACATCAATTGAATGTTCCGTTAATGATTTTTCAAAACTTTTTGCAGCCATTTCCCATTCTTTATTGCTGAAATAATTTAATGCTTCCAATACTTCTGCTTCATTATATTTTATTTCAAAAAAATCTGTATTCATTTTATCAATACCATTTTTTTTGTTTGTGAATTTTCTCTGCTTGTATAACTGTAATAATAAATCCCGGACGGCAATTCAGAACCATTGAATAAAAATTTATAATTTCCTCTTTCCAGAATTCCGTTGAAAATAAACTTTACAAGTTTGCCGGTCATATCAAAAACTTTTATTTTCACTTCTTCTTTTTTCGAAACATTAAATTCAATTGTTGTCTCAGGATTAAT
>DOWN01000365.1:0-4063 GCA_003519545.1 Bacteroidota bacterium | reverse complement strand
AGGAATAATTTGAATTCACCGGGATTACTAACTGATTTTGAATTTTGGGTAATACCAGTAATACTCCCTGATTCACTTATTGTATAATATTTATTCGGTTGAACATTTGTAAAGTGTGATGTATTTCCGTTTGTCCACTCAACTCTTATGCTATCAATGACGGAAGAATTCCCCAATCCAAAGTTTAAAATTAAATTTCCGCTGTTATATCCCGTTTGTGAAACTATCTCCTGCATTTGTCTTATCTGTTGTCCTTTAATTACTGATTTGATATAAACTTTAGTTCCTATCGCACTTCTGTTTGAAACTGTTCCTATACATTTTATTCCAACCCAGTTATTATTATTACCATCATTTAAAAAAAGAAAATTATTTTGATTGTCTCTGTTTGCAACCACAAAATCTACTTGTCCGTCGTTATTAAAATCTCCTGCCGAACATCCAAATGAATTTCCTCCCCGCGTAGTGATTGAGTTTGTTGTGTTTTTAGTAAAAGCATAAAGAGGATATCCTGAGTTAATGTATAAAAATTCATTCTGTCCGTTATCGTTTGCTACTATTAAATCAAGATCTCCATCATTCTCAATATCAATCCAACTGCTTCCTACACTTGCCCCACCATCGTTTGAAACAATGCCTGTATCAATTCTTACAAGAGTGTAATCAGGAAAACCTGAATTTTTATAAAGTATATTATTTTGGTTAAGATAGTTCGCAACAAATAAATCCAAGTCTCCGTCATTATCATAATCACCCCAACTTAATCCCAGCGTTGATCTTGAATCATTCATAACAATTTGCTGAAAGTTTAATCCTCCTAAATTTTTATATAATATATTATTTGCATTCCCTCCGTTACCTACGAATAAATCGGGAAGTTTGTCATTGTTATAATCAGCCCATCCCCCCACTATTGAAAATGCATTTCCATCAAGTAAAATCGGAAGTGTTGTATTACTAATAAATGTGAATTCAGGACTTCCGTTATTTATATACAAATAATCATTCCCCTGAAAATTAATGACATATAAATCCAGTAAACCATCTCTGTTTATATCAACCCAATGACTGCTGTTTGAATTTCCTGAATCATTCACAATGTTTCCGTTTACAATTTTTAGGAAGGTTGTATCGCCATTTCCTCTGTAAAGAAAATTTTTAAAAAAATTTCTGTTAGTTACAAATAAATCTAAATTCCCGTCATTGTTATAGTCACCAAAAGAACCGCCAATTGAACTGCCACCATCATTCACAACCGCACCTGTTATGATTTTTCTGAAATTTAAATTTCCGGTATTCAGAAATAGTGAATTGTTTTGATTTGCAACATTACCGTTAGCAAAAAACAAATCGAGAAGACCGTCATTATTTATATCAGCCCAAAATGCACCACCTGTTGCAAATGTATCACTAATAACAGGATTATTTGGATTTAGAATTGAAGTAAAATTTTGTGAGAAAGAATATATCGGGGAAATTATAAATAAAATAAAAAGAATTTTTTTCATTATTTAATTAATAACATTTTTTTCGTTTCTGAATAATTATCTGTGTTCAATGAATATAAATATGTTCCTGTCGGAAGATTTTTTGCTTCCCAGTTTATACTATATAAACCCGGTAATAAAACTGAATTCACCGGAATGTCAATTAGTTTGCCGGTCACATCATATATAACAAGTTGAACCTGTGATTTGAAATTAATATGAAACGATATGTTTGTTACAGGATTAAAAGGATTTGGATAATTCTGATGTAATTCAAATTCCTGTGGAATTAATTCGCCATGCGATTTAATATTCACAACAGGATTTTGTCCTTCAGTAACTGTATAAAATTTATCAGGTGTTATATTTATAAAAGTTTGTTTTAATCCGGATGTCCAGTAAATCTCCATTGAGTCAATTACATTTGCATTTCCAATTCCGAAATGAACGTTAAGCATATTCATAGAATTAAATCCATTCTGTGAATTTATAGTTCTTGTCAGCCATTTTCCGGAACCGTTTAAATTTACTTTAACTCTTACCCTCGTTCCTATTGCGGATTTATTTGTTGTGACTCCAATACATTTTAGGTTAATCCATTTGTTAGAATTAATAATTGTGTTCTTGTATAAATTTTTTGAGGCAAGTGTACCATGTGTAAAAATGTCCAAGTCTCCGTCATTGTCATAATCTCCTGCGGTCGCTCCGTATGTTGCTACAAAACCACCGTTAAGTCCTGCTCCGTCATCTCTTGTGAAAAATCCGTTACCGTTATTTACAAAATATTTATTTTGAACACCACCATCAGTTGTTAAAAATACATCAAGGTCTCCGTCATTATCAAAGTCTCCCCAGTTGTTGCTGAGATATGGAGATGTTTCAGTTACAATTGTTCCGACTTCTGATTGTGTAGCTTTGGTATAATATCCGTTACCTTTATTTAGATAGAGTCTGTTGCGGATTCCAGCCGAATAATTTGTAAGAAATCCGTCAAGGTCTCCGTCGTTATCAATATCAATCCAGTTCCAGTTTTGTCCGTCAACAATATCAGTTCCGAGTATCCCCGTATCAATTCTCGAGAAGTTTGCTGTTCCACCGGGGAACAATGTATTGTAATATAAATAATCTCTCGCACCAATATTATTAGCAGGTCCGCTGCCAATAAATAAATCAACATCACCATCTAAATCAAAATCTTCAAAAGATGGAATTGTATATGCCGCACTTACATTTGTGAATTCAAATGAACTTATTCTTTCAAAATTTCCCGAATTATTTTTATAAAATCTTGATGGATGATTTACAATCCCGAATGGTGTTGCCGCCGCAATCACCAAATCAACATACCCATTGTTATCATAATCACCAAAAGCACATCCCCAACCTGTATTGAATGATGAATCCCCGATTACACCGGAATTAATTTTAGTAAAATTTCCGTTACCATTATTTTTGTAGAGGAAAGATTTTGGTGCTGATGTAGAAACAACATAACAGTCAATCAGTCCGTCATTATCAAAGTCCGCCCATGTTGTGCCTTGTGCTTCAAGAGGGGATATTGCGGTTGTAATTTTTGTAAAGTTACCGTTTCCGAGATTTTTATATAAACCGATTCTCGTAGCAAATAAATCCAAAAGTCCGTCATTATCAAAATCAATCCAAGCCGCTCCATGATAATTTCCTGCCGGAACCGGATCTGACACTATCGGATTTGACATATCTGTAATTCTCATAAACTGTTGAGAAGGAGCATTATTATAAAATAGCAATAATGCTGCTATTAGGAATAAAATTTTCATTATTAAAGTTGTTAGATTTGTTGACATAAAAATTTACTTATACAAAATTACAAATTTATGTCAAGCAGGAATATCTCACAAATATGAGAGGGGATTTTTTAGATTAATTTATCTTTGAATGCTTTTGCGACGGCTTCAGACTTTGAATGGACGTGGAGTTTGCGGTATATATTTTTAATGTGATGCCTTACTGTGCCAACTGTAATTTTTAATGATGATGAAATATCTTTATAAGTTTTACCTTTGCATAATAAATCAAGTACATCGGTTTCTCTGTTGCTGAGAGATGTTTCATTTCCCGATGCGGGCTTCTCTTGAAAAGATTCAAATACAAGTTTTGCTATTCTCGATGTCATAGGAGCACCGCCATAAAAAACTTCTTTAATTGAATCTATTATTTTCTGCTCGGTCGCACTCTTATCAAGATATCCGCATGCACCGGATTTTATCGCTTTGAATATCAATTCTGAATCAGAATGAACAGTTAACATTAAAAAATCAATCTCAGGAAATTTATCCAGTATAATTTTCATTCCTTTTATTCCGTCCATTCCCGGAAGAGATATATCCATAAGAAATACATCGGGAACTTCTTTATCCAAATGTTTAATAGCATCTTCACAGTTCCCGAATGCACCGGTACAAGTTATATCATCATCTGAATTTATTAAATCAGTTAAATTATTTCTTATTACGCTGTCATCTTCTACAATAATAATTTTTATCATATTAATTAAGATTATAAATTAAATTATCTGAAGAAATATAATATATAAG
>DOWN01000216.1:689-2531 GCA_003519545.1 Bacteroidota bacterium | reverse complement strand
TGTGTATAAATTTTTTTTTCAACTTTTTAATACATTAACTAATCATTAACAAATTGTAATTATTAACATCCGGTGTTAAAAAATCTTAACTTAGTTTTTAACTTCTTTATTTTTAATATACTTAACGCATAATTTTTTTGTTAATAACTCTGTTAAAAACCTGATTTTTCTTTATCAATTTTTTTTGTTCTTTAAAGTAGTTTTTTATTTGAATTTGTCTTGTTAATAAATTTTAAATATAGTTATACAATTGAACGACTTTACTAACTCTGTTTTACCTCATAGTTTTAACCTCAATGGCAACGATGTTGATAAAAAACATCCCTCTTACAAAGAAGCTTCTAATCTCTGGGATAAGTTTCTTAATCTGCTTGAATCTAAAATTAAAAAAAGCGTAATCGAAACCTGGTTCACTTTTCTTAAACCTGTTAAATTCGAAAACAATTCTCTTACCGTTAGTGTCCCAAATCATGACATTTATGGTATGATTGAATCAAGGTTCAATAAAGAAATTGATAATGTCTTAAAAAGTATCATCGGAGATGATGCTACTCTGAAATTTGAAATTAGCCAACTTGATTTATTCGATACGGATAATACTCTTTTGGATGAACCTGTGAAAATTAAAATTTCTCCTGATAATTCCGGTATTTCTAAATCTGAGTTCACTTCGTTTTCTCTTAAAACTGATCTACCTGACGAAGAAAAATTCAGTTCTAATCTGTATCCTAAAAATACTTTCGAAACTTTTGTCAAAGGCGAAAATAATGAACTCGCGGTTTCTATTGCATATGCAATTACAAACAATCCGGGTAAATCTTATAATCCCTTTTTCATTTACGGTGGTGTAGGTCTTGGTAAAACTCACCTCGTCCAGTCTATCGGAAATGAAATAATGAAAAAATTTCCGGATAAAAGAGTTTATTATACTACAGCTTCTGAATTCACCAACAGATTTACAGACAGTATCGCTCAAAACCGTATGGAGTTTTCAAATAAAGGTGCTTATGGTACTAAAAAACTTGATAAGTTTTATAAATCTCTTGATGTCTTAATTATTGATGACATACAAAACTTAAGCGGTAAAACCTCAACCCAAGATTATTTTTATCAGATTTTTAATTATCTCTTCCACGAGAAAAAACATATTATCTTTTCAAGCGATAAACCTGTAAGTTCAATTGTCGGAATTGAAGAACGATTATTAAACCGTTTTCAATGGGGTATGATAGCCGATATTCAGCCGCCAAGTTGGGAAGTGAGAGTTGCTATTATAAAAAAGAAACTTGAAATAGCTAACATCGAAGCTCCTGAAGAAGTAATTCATTATCTCGCAACCAATGTTAAAGACAGTATAAGAACTATTGAGGGATGTATCGCCGGTATGATTGCCGAAAGCACTTTTATTCATAAAGGCGATATTGATATTAACGTTGCTGAAAAAGTAATAACAAGGGTTGTCGGTATGGCAGCCAGATCTAAAAATATAACTCTTGAAAATATTCTTGATTGTGTATCTGAATATTTTAACATTCAAAAAAGAGATATACTTTCTAAAAAACGGGTTAAAGAAATTGTCTTTGCACGTCATATAGCAATGTATCTCGCAAAAGAATTAACCGATATGACTCTATCATTAATAGGTTCATTCTTTAATGGTAAAGATCACGCAACTGTTCTTTACGCTGTTAAAACTGTAGATGCGATGCAAAAGAAAAATAGAAAAATTACAGAACAAATAACCTTCCTTCGCGATAAATTAAAAAATAATTAAGTCAGTCATCCTGACCACTCATTTCATCCTGAGTCAATATGTCATCCTGAAAGGGACTCCTGCGAATA
>DOWN01000216.1:0-510 GCA_003519545.1 Bacteroidota bacterium | reverse complement strand
CAGAAAAGGTTCTGTTGTTCTTTTCTCCCCTCACAAATATATTATTCTTTGTGAATAATATTGTTAATTATTTTTTAATAAATTTGAAGATATTAACAATTCATATATCCGTTTTTTAAAAATGTTAAATTCGTTTAAAACTTAAAAGTTCTTAACAAATTATTATTTTAAATTTACACTACCTTAAATATTGATTTTATTACATTCTCACAATACCGTAAAAGTTATTAACACAATTAACACCATTACTACTACTACTGGTTTTATATATATAAAAACATTATAATGATAGAGAAGTTAATTATTAAGAACTATTTGTTAATTAAAGATGCAGAGATTGATTTTAAAAAAGGATTGAATATTATAACAGGTGAAACCGGTGCAGGAAAAACTATCATTCTTGATGCATTGAGTTTAATTCTTGGAGAAAGAGCAGATTATTCAATTATAAAAAATCAGGATAATAAATTAATAATTGAAGGAATTTTTAATTTAAAAAATAATTCAGCC
>DOWN01000290.1:745-4181 GCA_003519545.1 Bacteroidota bacterium | reverse complement strand
GCATATAGCAATGCACAGATAGACTCAGATTCTACAATTATAAATGCAGATACTTTAAAAAATTTTTCTTTTGAAAAAAAATCAAACGCATCAGGCAATGTTAGAATAAAAAATTTAAGTAATAATGTTTTGCTGACCGGTAACTATGCTGAAAATTTTGAACTTACTAATTATTCTAATATTTCAGGAAATGCAATTTTAATTCAGGTTGAAAATACAATTGATACTCTTTTCATTTATTCAGATAAAATGGAAGCATTTAGAAACGAACCTGAATATTATAAAGCAACTGGAAATGTAGAGATTATACGAAATGATTTTTTGAGTAAATCAGGTTATGCATATTATTTTAGAGAAAATGAAACGGTTGCTTTGCAGGATAAACCTGTGTTATGGCAGAACAATTCTCAAATGACAGGAGATTCTATTTATGCTGAATTACCCGGCAAAGTGTTGCAAAAAATTGTGGTGAACAAAATTCCAAACCTTACAAACTCCCTCGAATCATTTTTAATTTCTCAATCAGATTCAATTAATTTCAAAGAAAGATATAATCAAATAGCCGGGAATAAAATTGAAATATTATTTGAAAACGAAAAATTAAAAAATGTTAAAGTTTTTAATAACTCAAAAAGTATTTATTTTGTGTTTGACGATTCAGGTAAAGCAAACGGTGTAAACAGAGTGACCGGTGAAAATATGAATGTTATATTTGATGAAAATGAAAAAGTTATCAAAATAATTGTAGATAAAGATCCCGTAGGATTATATGCATCTGAAAATAATATCAGTGAAATTACTCTCCAATTGGAAGGTTTTTTATTAAGAGAAGACAAACCTGTTAAAAAATAATCTTATGTCATTTTTCAGTCTATTTTAATTTTAATTTTATTAAGTTAATTTATTCGTATATATTTTTAATATTTTTTAATTAATATCGCTAAACGCGAGGAAAAAATTAGTATGAAACTTAAAAACTTTTTAATTCCTTTTTTTATTATTCTTACTCTTACAATTGTTATTTTTTATTCTTCTACAGATGATACAATTGGTGAGAACAATGATAAAACCTCATTTCATTATGATGAAAACTATGTTCCTGATGAGATGATTGTTATGTTAAAAGAGGGTACTGATGTTAATTCTTTTACTTCGGAATTTTCAGATATAAATTTAGTTGCGAAAGAATTATTATTTGAACCGTATAATATATGGTTATTAAAATTTGACAATAACAGAGTAAGTTCTGTTGACGCTTTATTTAGAGTTAAAGGCAGCCCGGAAGTTTCCGTTGCACAGTTCAATCACATTATTGAACAAAGACAACAGAACATTCCTAATGATACAAGATTTAATGAACAGTGGGATATGCATAACACAGGGCAAAGCGGTGGAACACCTGATGCAGATATTGACGGACCTGAAGCATGGGCAATTGCAACAGGTGGTTATACAGCCCAAAATGATACTGTAGTCTGTGCTGTTGTTGATAACGGTTTTTTCATTGCTCACCAGGATTTAAATTTTTGGAAGAATACAAGAGAAATTCCGGGTAACGGAATTGATGATGATAATAACGGATATATTGATGACGTTGACGGTTGGAATGCATATAATAGTAACGGTACAATTACAAGTTCTCAGCACGGAACTCACGTATCAGGAACTGTAGGTGCTGTCGGTAATAACAATCAAGGTGTTGCCGGTGTTAACTGGAATGTTAAAGTTATGGCAGTTCAGGGTTCATCCGGTACTGAGGCTGTAGTAGTAAGAGCATACGGTTATGTTTTAAAACAAAAGATGTTATATTTACAGACAAACGGACAAAGAGGTGCTTTTGTTGTATCTACAAATGCTTCTTTTGGTGTTGATAATGGTCAGCCGGCTAATTATCCTCTATGGTGTGGATTTTATGACTCACTCGGAACATGGGGAATTTTAAATGCAGGTGCCGGACCAAATGCTAACGTGAATATTGATGTTGTCGGTGATATTCCAACTGCTTGTCCTTCAGACTTTATGATTTCTGTTACGAATACAACTAATACAGATGTTAAAAATACAGGTGCAGGTTTCGGTCCGATTAATATGGACTTAGGTGCTCCCGGAACTAACATACTTTCTACTAATCCAAGCAACGCCTACGGAACATCAACCGGAACATCAATGGCAACTCCACACGTCACGGGTGCCATCGGATTGATGTATGCAGCTGCAGGACCAAGTTTTATAGCACTCGCAAAAAACGATCCGGATTCCTGTGCAAGACTATTTAAACATTATATAATGACAAGTGTTGATACTTTAGCATCGTTGCAAACTCTGGTTTTATCTAAAGGAAGACTTAACTTACATAAAGCGGTTCAAAAAGTTAAACAACAGAATGTACCTGTTTTAAATTCATATACTTTAACTTCACCGGCTGCCGGTGTTAATATTAATACATTACCGGGTTCATCAACTCCTATTACTTTTAACTGGGATACTTCTGCAACAGGTGCTTCTTACAGATTTATTTTTGGTTCACCAAATTCCACATCCAGACAAATTTCAATTCCGACAGGAATAAATAATTGGACAACAACTTCAGGTCAATTAAACTCAATTCTTGCAGGATTAGGTGTAATGACCGGCGGTCAGTTAGTTGGTCAATGGGATGTTTGGGCTTATAGAACTTTACCTGTGAACGATTCTCTAAAATCAAGTAACGGTCCGAGATCAGTAACATTAAGAAGACAAACTCCTGCATTGAGTGCTTTCAATTTAGTTTCACCCCCAACAAATACAACAGTTGTTACTTCAGTATTTAATAATAATAATGTAAATGTAAACTGGAGCAGATCAGGAGAAGGAACTACTTATAAATGGTTTTTTGATTCACCAACTTTTTCAGGTCCTCCGGTTTTAAGTTTTCAATCAAACAATGGTGGAAATGATACAGTGCTTTCTTTGGTAAATTCAAGCATTGATGTAATTCTTGGCGGACTTGGTTTAAATCCCGGTGATTCAGTCGTCGGTCAATGGGCTGTTTGGGCATATAATGGTGCAGACTCATTAAAATCAACACAAACATTTAATATCACTTTTAAAAGACAAGCAAAAGGTGATGTGATAGTCGTATATGATTCAACTGTTGCTAATTGCAGAATTTCGAGAGATTCTATTCTCGCAGGTTTAAATTCAAGAAATGTTACTTTTGATTTATTTAACAGAGCCGGAAATACCGGAACTAATGCAATCACTTTCAGAGGATATAAAAAAGTAATCTTATTAGGTGAAGGAACTTCAGTTGCTTCAAACAGAATTAAAGATTCATTGAAAACTTATCTTTCTTCAGGTGGAACTTCAATCGGCACTAAATCAAAATTAATAATTTTTGGCGAAGATGTTGGTTATCACTGGGGAAGAGCCGCATCAACTTATTATGATTTAGATT
>DOWN01000290.1:414-639 GCA_003519545.1 Bacteroidota bacterium | reverse complement strand
ATCAACTTATTATGATTTAGATTTCGTTTCAAATACATTAGGTTGGACTTGGGTTGCTGATAGACCGACTGGTTCTACCGGACCTGAAGGATTAAGAGGTGTTGTAGTAAATCCGGGAATGAAAGATTCAACATCAGGACCATGGCCCGATGTATTGGCAAAATCAACTGTTCCAAGTCTTGCTTACTTAACTGAGTTCACAAGAGTGGCAGGAAATTATAACGG
>DOWN01000290.1:0-225 GCA_003519545.1 Bacteroidota bacterium | reverse complement strand
GTCGGAAGAATGGCAAACAATTTCAACGTTGCAACATTCGGCGTTGATTTTGAATCTTTGAAAAATGCTGTTGGCGGAGCAAGTGGTTCACCGCAAAGAAGATTCTTAAACGCTGCATTGGATTACGTTGACCAAATTTCGCCAACTAACATTGAAGATCCATTAAGTTTACCTACTGTTTTTGAATTGAATCAGAATTTCCCGAATCCATTTAATCCTTCAACA
>DOWN01000289.1 GCA_003519545.1 Bacteroidota bacterium | reverse complement strand
CACCAGAAGATAAGTTAACAAACTTTCTGATGCAATGCTTTTTGGCAGCGCTCTTGGCGGAAGTTCTCCTATGACAAAGGAGCCTTCTTTTCCTTCTGGTGCATATTTTGGACGTATGATTTCCAATATTACAAAAGCTGATGGTGTGTATTTCACTATCCGGGTTATCTCTTCTCCGACCCTGACCATTCCCTTAGTATCCACATCAGGCTCTATCTCGATCTTTTCTACCGGAAAATGGGTTGGGATCTCGTTACGACCAGGATGTGGTTTCGAGGGCTTTCTGCGATCATAGGTGATGGTTTCCTTTTTCTCTTCCGGCTCTTCTGCCGCAACACTGAAGTCCTCTTCTCCAAATAAGGATAGTTGTCTGACATCCTGGGGGTGTTTTACAAAACGTTCCCGTTTTGAACCAAACACAAGCTTGCGCAACTGTGCTATTTCTGCCTTTAAATAGGCTATCTCTGCATCCTTTTTCGCTATAACTTCCTCATAATTCATGCATTAAAGATACACAATTTACTTCAATTATCCCGCAAGTTCATACCTCTTTTTTCTAACTATTTTCCCCAGTTTTATCCCGCTTATCATCATTACCAGCACTTCCCAGTTTATGATCATTTTGCCACCTTCCCTTACCTTGCCTGGTATTTCAAAGGTGCCTCGCTCCAGACGTTTGTAATACATCATAAAGCCTCCTGGTTCCCATACCAACATCTTCATCCTGTTGCGGCTTCGGTTGATAAATATATATACTCCGCCATCCTGCGGATTGCCTCCCATCTTCGAGATTACCAAGCCACTCAATCCGTCAAACCCTTTGCGCATGTCTGCAGGAGCTGAATATAAATAATACCTGTGGTGCGGAGTCAAGCCTGTCATATCGGTATCTCTATCACTATCCCTTTCGGTGTCCGGATCCGGATCTGTCCATTATCAGGTTTGCTCACATCCATACTGATAAACTCACCTGCTCCTTGCGTTTCTCTTGCCTTCTTCAACCATTTGTATAAGGTCGCTGCTGATATACCTTCCTGCTTTGCAAATAATTTCGCCGTCATGCCAGATGATTCGTACCGGCCTCTGATAAGTTCGTATTTTGTCATACCTTTGTTTTTTTACAAAGTTCGACTATTACATTCGCTTTTGGAACATGGGGTTGCTCGGATGGATACATTGATCGAATTCAGTTTTTTTTTCACCACATAAGCACAATTGAGTATAAAGTTGAAAGTTCATAAAGTAAAAAGTATGACTTTAAAAACTTTCTACTTTCTACTTTTTCCTTTTTACTTTTATTGGTTACACAGAGGGCCACGGAGAGTTGAAATTTGAATGGTATTTATGTTAGAGATGAAATTCAGCCTGTTTTATACATAAATAGGGTAGAATTTTCTCCAAATATTTAAATACGAAATAGTGAAAACTAAATCGGATCGAAAAGTGAAGGACCGCATTTCACTAACATCATCCTGTTATGCTTAAAACATTCCTGAATACATACATACATTTAAAATATTTGCTTTTTGGTTTACATTTGTGTAAATTTGTATATATTTGTAAACCAAATAAAAAAAATGAAAGAGATTTTTAGTAAACGGCTTAAAAGTGCCAGAATGCAGGCTGCCCTTTCTCAGGACCAATTGGTAGAGAAAATGGGTAATATCGTATCAAAGAATGCCATCTCCAAGTACGAAAAAGGAGAAATGATGGCTGATGGCGGCATATTGCTGGCACTGTCAAAAGCTTTAAACGTAAAACCGGACTATTTCTTCCGCCCGTTCACTGTTCAGATCGAAAAAATAGAATTCAGGAAAAAGAAAAAATTGTCGGTAAAAGATGAAAAAGCCATCAGGCAAACAGTGACTGATGTGCTGGAACGCTACCTCGAAGTCGAGCAATTTCTCAATATTGAATCCGCTTTCACCAACCCGATAGCTGAATATAAAATTGCTTCCTTCGCAGATATAGACCATTCAGCTTTAGCGTTGCGCTCCAAATGGGAACTCGGCTTAAATGCTTTGCCTAACGTGATAGATCTGCTTGAAGATAAAGAAATTAAAGTAATAGAGATAGATGCTCCCAATGAGTTCGATGGTTTTTCAGGTTGGGCTGATGACCGCATCCCTATAGTAGTCATCAACAAAAATTTCAATATTGAGCGTAAACGTTTAACTGCGTTACACGAATTAGGTCATTTATTGATGGTATCCGATGAGAAAATTGATGATAAGGAAAAAGAAAGATCCTGTTATCAATTTGCCGGGGCAATGCTTTTACCCGGATCCACCTTGAAATCTGAAATAGGGGAGAGCCGGTCACATATTTCTGTATCTGAATTAATTGCCATTAAAGAGACTTATGGAATTTCAATACAGGCTATTATGGCCAGGGCAAAAGACCTCGAAATAATTAACTCTTTACAATTTCTTAATTTCCGGAAATGGATCAGTAAAAATCGGACTGAGCAGGATTTAGGTTCATATATGGGAATTGAACAGGCATTTCGTTTCAGACAATTAGTATACCGGGCAGCTGCTGAAGAAGTCATTTCATTGAGTAAAGCCGCCAACTTATCAAACCAGAAATTAGCAGAATTTCGCCAAGATTTTATTGCCCTGTGAAAATTATAGTCAACGATGCCAATATATATACCTAAAAATCTAAAATGAATTTCCTATTACAGCTCAAAATTGCTGCAAAATCAAGCGTTTTACTCACTTTTGACTTCGCACCATAGGGTTAGCTATGCTTTGTCGTCAAAAGTGCTGATTTTATTGCACTTTTGACCTTCATTACGGAACTCATTTTAGATATTTAGGTTATAGATCTTGGAGACCTGAAAATCCTGCCTTATTTTTTTCAGCTTGAATTTGAGTTTCATACAACTGCTATGATCCTTGAAGAACTATTTGACGAACAGCAGGAAGCTTTATTGCCTTATATTGAAACAAAACAACTGAAAGTAGACGTTTTTAGCGCCGAAGATCTATTGGAAATATGGATGATAAGGGCAGCCAAACCAAATCTGTCAGAACAGGACTGTTCAGCTTTATATCATGCACAGAAAACCGGAGCTGCGCTGATCACAAGTGACAATTTGTTAAGGAAGTTTGCTCATTCAATAAATATAGAGGTTCATGGGCATTTATGGATTTTCGATCATATGGTGAATGCTGACATCCTATCCGGGGAAACAGCTGCTAAGAAACTGATGGAATTATGCAATGTGGTAAATCCCAGATTGGGTTTACCGAAGCAGGAATGCCAAAGAAGATTCAGGTTATGGGGCGATAAAAGTAATGACTATATGTAATTGTTTAGGTTGATAGTCTTTTAGCTGTTAGTCTTTTTGCCAATTATGTATCACGAATGTCAAAACTCCATTTCTTTGGCAAATTCAGCGTCTTAGGTTAGTGTATGCTTTCAAATCATAAAGACTAAAAGACTAATCTGCTAATCATCTAAATAATTACGACTACATTTTTTATTTCAGCCATACTGAACCGTTCATCCCGGTTGAAAATGAATCACTCTAAATGTGCATAATCCGGCGAAATTGACCAGGCAATCCATTAAAAGCTAACCCATATCGTACTTCGTAAATCGTACTTCGTAAATTGTCCCCTCATTCCTCCCTCCCAATTCCCATTTTCCCTATCTTTGACGGAACACATACCTGATAAAACATGACCACCGACCCATACATCGACAACATTAGCAAAAGATACAAGGCAGGGAATGCCACCGAACATACTATCAGAGGTGAGCTGCAGCAATTGATTGAAAGTCTGGTAGTGGGATGACGGGTGGGGGATGGTTTGTTGTGGGGATTATCTGTATAACGTATAGTGAGGCAGGTAAAAAAATGAGTGGTTTTTTGGGATTTTGATGGGATTTTTTGTAGGTTTATGGGACTATTTTCGGGAGATGGAATGGGGTAGAATTTGGTCTTCAACATGGAATCAACTAATAGATCAGAAGACTGTTAACTTATGAAAAATCATAGGAAATAAAAATTGATTTCTAACCTATAAAATTATCATTTATGCTACAAATGCCAGTTTTTGTTTTCCAGTACCTGAAACAGAAAGATTACATTGGCAAGACCAGACTACTGGTCATCGGGGAGAATTATCCCAACCCGGATTATGCAGTTTCCTGTTTCTACCGGAGTCTTCCGGATTGTCCGGGTGGCCCTGCCCGGGGTGCTGCTCCGCTTTTCTTTACTAACCTGTGCAATGCGTTTTCAATCCCCGACACATACTCTGATGGTGAAAAATTGACTGAGTTGGAAAGGTTGGATCAGTTTTTAAGCAATGGCATCATGGTGATGGATGCCCAACAAAATAACGTTGCCCCTAAAAGACCGGCAAGAGTTTCTTCTTTTGAAGCAGAGAATTTATTAAATACAATTTTATTCCTGGATCCGGAGCATATTATTTTTCTGACCAATAATAATATTCCCGTCATTCAGGCACTAAGTCAAATTCCTTCATTTTCAAAAATCAGGTCCAGGATATTGACAAATCCGATAACAGGCACGAAGGTTTTCGCATTTCCTTCTCCGCCTGCAAATCCAAATTTATTCATCCGGCAGATCAATGCTTTAAAAAATAAAGGATTAGCCATTTAAAAGTATAAATGATTTTATGTCTTAATAGACATGAATAAAAGCAAAGCATTAAATACAAGTGAGTTATATTCCTGAGGTATTCCCAAAAATATTCTGGAATGGAAGGATTGTCGGGCAGCAGGGATAATTGTTTTTTGAGCATATGGGTGATGTGGCTTGTAAGATATCGGGATTTTGTTTAAGCTGCAGCACGGGGAGAAAAAAGCAATGTATTTCTTGTTGAATCGACGGGAATTTTGTAGGTTTATGGGACTATTTTCGGGGGATGGTTTGGGGAATGTAATATTGCTCTTTAGCAAGGTGTATATAGGGTGATTTGTGTAAGATAAGTTGGTGATGAGTTGAACATATCAGAAGGAAAAGGAGGTATATGCTTTATTGGAGAAGGGGCAAATAGATTTTTGATATTTTTTAAAGATATAAATAAGTTACCAGCAATGATAAAAAATATAGATGATGAACGGAAATAATACTTGGCCAATAAAACCAAAGCAAATTTCAAATGACTTCAATTTGGGGTTTTCAGAAACTGGAATTATACCTAATATGTATTTAAAGGGTATACTTTCAGATATGACCACAGAAACTAACTATCCAATTACTTTTTGTGAACATTGTTCAAATCAAGTTGTAAACACACATGGGGATACATCAAAAATTTGGCATGACCAAAAATGCCTAGGAGCAGATTGTAATGAAAAGAATTGCATTTATTACGAAACACAAAAGAGAATAATTTCTAAAAATCTTTGCGATTTAAAAAAAAATAGAAAAATATTAAGTTATGAAGACTGGGAAAGTATTATGAATAACATCTTAACTTACAGCAATAAACCTCCTAAAGAAGTAAGTTTTGATAATAAAGTAGTAAGAATTTATGGATATAAATGCTATAAAAATAAATTAAATGAATATTCAATCCCAATCATTTTTCATGGCTCTTTACTTGGTGTTCTTTTTGCAGGTATGATAAATGATGAAAATGATTTTATTGATAAAATCATTCCCGAAATAAAAAAGCTTTATGCTATACTTGAATATGAATTGGAAAAGAAATCAATTAACTTCATCGCACAAAAAGTTGAGGATGTCAATAGGTTATTAAGAGACGAGTTTTACAAAAATCCTTTGCCTTCACATGGGTTAAGGTTAAAAAGATTTTGGAGTAAAATTCAACTCCCACTTAACAAGTTTCGAGAACATTTTCCAGCGAAACATATAGTTATCTTTGCTAAAGACACAATGGAAAATGCAGACTTTGATTCAAATTTTAAAGCTGTTATTGGTTCTGGAATTAATCTTAAATATCAAGACATCTTTTATAGCCCATCACAAGTTGACAACTATGATGAAATGTCAAAATCTACGGTGCTAAACATTACAAGTAAAAATTATCCCAATTTATTAAATGGTTTATCATTAGGAAATTACAAATGGGATGAAGATGCAGATATTCTTAGACTATTTCCATCAAATTATTCGCCAAGAAGTGCTTTTCTAATCTGGATAAGATATGATATTGAGGTATGGGATAGGATTGGAGAATCAAAGAATGATGCTAGGCAAGATGAGTTATTTGAAATAGCTATACTTTCATTTTATAGTTTAATGGGATCAATCTATTCTTCAGTGATGGCAGAAATTGCTTCAGAATTATTGGAATTAACAATACGAGTGATGGGGCATGAGATTAGTCAGAATTTAGTTGTAATTGAGGCAATAAGATATTTTAATATTGAGACTGGTAATATAATAGATAATCCTGGTAAACTATCTGCAATAAATGATGATTTAGCTTCACAAGTTACTCAGATTGAATATATGGATTTAAATGCACGAGCAATTATTAAAAAAGATACGAAATTAAACATAGATAGTATTCATCCATTAAAAGACTTAATTTATAAATGGGTCAATACTTACAGGAGAAAATCTAGACTGAGAAAAATTCAATTTAAAACACAAGATTTCAATCCAGGATACCGAATGCCCGTTGTTACAACAGATAGTCTAAAGCTCGACCAAGTTGTTTACAATATTATAAATAACGCATGGAAGTATTGTTATAAAGGGACCAATATTATCATTTGGTATGGACGTCACTATAATGCCCCTAATAGTGTCAGAATTTCAATAAAGAACTACAGCAAGACGATACCTCCTGATAATAGAGATATTTATGATTTGTTCGAAAGAGGTGATGATACAGAAGGTATCGAAGGGTTAGGTGTTGGACTTGGGATTGCTAGGCAACATATGAAGCTTCTTAATGGAAAGGTATATCATAAATGCGATAAAGAAGAAGATAAGTTATCAGACTATAATATTCCTGTTTTAAGCTATTACATTGAAACTGTAAGCCCCAGAAGTAAGATTGAGAATCATAACAAATTAATAGAAGAATACAGCAGATTAAATAATTTAGATGAAAATATTTTTGAGAAAGTAGTGTGTCGGAATAATAAAATGCATGTATATCAACCCTCATTAGACGAAATCATTCACAGTATCAATTATCCTACATATCAAATAGAATTTATTGTTGAACTTCCAATAATTTTAAACAAATGAAAATAATACATTTAGAAGACATCAGTGAAGTAACTTTCATTCTTGAAGAAGAGTTACCAAGTTTAGGGTTTGCATATATTAAAGCAACATCAATATTTGAGATTAATGAGATTCTAGATAGTGACTCATGTGAATGTTTAATTATTGATTTAAATCTTCCAACAGACGGATTAAGTAAGGAATTATCTGAATTAACAAGGGATGGAAAAATCACGGGATGGATATGGATTAAGCATATAGGAATTAATAAATATAGCTTGAATCCCGCAAACATGATAATTTATTCAGACTATATTCAAGAATTAGATAGTATTACTGATAATGATTTAGAAAAAATAAAAAAAATAAAAAAAAGAAAAGCTGGTAATCGTGAATCTTCAATTAAAGAATTGCATAAAAATTTAGAGCAGATAAAAAAATCACTATCATGAACGGATTAATTAAGTTTATTGGAATAATAGCTGTATCCTCGATAATATTAATTTCAACATTGGTTTTAATAGATGCATATTTAGATATAAAATCCATGCATTATTCAATTGGAGCAGATTTAAATCACTTATCTGAAAATATATCGAAAAAGGATACTATTTCGAAAGAAAATATAGAATTAATATTTGATTTGAACATTGTTAAACTAGAGGGGAAAATTAATACACTACTCCAGGCTAATACTATTTCATTCTTGTTTCAAATTTTCTCTTTTGGGCTTATAGCGCTTGGAGGTTATTTATTAATTTTTTATGAAAAAAAGTTTAATACAATTAAGAAAAACTCAGAGAAGATCATTATGAACACTCTGTCAAATCAAATTATAGCATATTTGCTTTATTCCGCTTCATTAGTATATCATATAAATCCTAAAAATTCGAAAACCAGATCTAGGTATTTACCTAAGTTGCGAACATATATTAAAGAAATTGATAGAGTTTTAACGCTAAAAAGTGAATATGTTGACGATGGATTAGTTGAAATTTGCCTTAACTTAAATGAGGACATATTAACTCAACTAAAACTGTTCAAAACTCAAGGAATTCATGAAGATGAACTCATCGAAACAGTAAAGAATATTGAATTAACACTTAAAGCAATAAAAGCATAGACAATATCACCGCCTACAACACGCCATAAAAAACATAGGGCAGGAAGCGCCGAATTTGAACGGCATAACAATTTATAATTGGTTTAGTAACTTGATAGTTAGAAGCTTTAAAGCCCCATACGTTTCTTATAGGAAACCTTTGTACAATATTAAAATGAAATACAGTCAAAAAATAGAGTAATTTAAATCTTTTGAAAGCGAGGAAACTTTCATGAATATTCCGGCCAAACTGAACCACCCATTCCGGTCGAAACTGAACCACTTCATATCAGGTGGCAAATCCCGATCAAAAGTGCTATTGAATACTTATAGTTTCCTCCCATTTTACCAAAAAATATGTATTTTGCACATAATTTTCTTGAAAACGATTTATATCATTTTATTGAAGGCATTAAAACTGCTCAAATGGATAGTATGATGTAGAACTTTGTGCCTTATGCCTGGTCAATTTGAACCGGAATTTATATTTTAGAAGAAGACCAATGAGTAATGAATATCAATTAGAAGAGAAGCTGATCAGGCAACTCAGCGAGTTGAAATACACCTTTCGGCCTGATATAATTGATCGAAGAACGCTTGAACAGAATTTCAAAACTAAATTTGAATCCCTCAACCGTGTTCATCTTTCTGAAAGTGAGTTTCTGCGTTTACGGGAGGATATCATCAAAACTGATGTTTTTGTTGCGTCAAAAATGCTGCGTCAAAGGAATTATTTTCAGCGTGAAGACGGGACTCCTCTGCATTACACCCTGGTCAATATCAAAGATTGGTGCAAAAATGATTATGAAGTGATCCATCAGTTGCGCATCAATACGGAAAACAGCAACCACCGCTATGATGTGATTTTGCTGATCAACGGCCTCCCGGTGGTTCAGATTGAACTGAAAAAAATCGACATTTCACCGCGTAAGGCTATGCAGCAGATCGTTGACTACAAAAACGATCCGGGTAATGGCTACACCAATACGCTGATGTGCTTTATGCAGTTGTTCATCGTTAGCAACAGCAATCGAACCATTTATTTTGCCAACAATAAAAACCAGCATTTCGCTTTCAATGCAGATGAACAGTTTTTGCCCATCTATGAATTTGCAGACGAAAACAATAAGAAAATCAATTATCTGGAAACATTTGCTGAAAAGTTCCTTAAAAAATGCACACTAGGAGAAATGATCAGCAAATATATGGTATTGGTCGAAAGTGAACAGAAATTGCTGGTGATGCGACCTTATCAGATCTATGCAGTAAAAGCAATTGAGAATTGTGTAAACCAAAACAGAGGAAACGGTTATATCTGGCATACCACAGGAAGTGGAAAAACGCTGACTTCGTTCAAAGCTTCAACTTTACTGAAAGATAATACCGATATTGAAAAGTGCTTGTTCGTGGTAGATCGAAAAGACCTTGACAAGCAAACACGTGAAGAATTTAATAAGTTTCAGGAAGGCAGCGTGGAAGAAAATACCAATACCGAAACTTTGGTAAGGCGTTTGCTATCTACTGACTACACTGACAAGGTCATTGTAACCACCATTCAAAAATTGGGTCTTGCTTTGGATGGCACTTATAAGAAAAACTACAAAGAAAGGTTGGAACCACTTCGTTCCAGGCGTATGGTTTTTATCTTTGACGAGTGCCACCGTTCACAATTTGGTGAAAATCATAAGGCCATAAAAGAGTTTTTTCCGAATGCGCAATTATTTGGTTTTACAGGCACACCTATTTTTGACGAAAATGCAACTTACAATATCAGGGAAGGCGAATATGCTTCATATAAAACCACTGAAAATATTTTTGAAAAGCAGTTACACGCCTATACCATTACCGATGCAATTGATGATAAAAATGTGCTGCGTTTCCACATTGATTATTTCAAAGGCAAAGGCGCTCAAAACGCAATTCCGGGTGAACCCATTGCACAACAGGCAGTAGTAGAAGCCATTTTGGATAAACACGATTCTGCAACCAACTCAAGGCGTTTCAATGCTGTTCTGGCAACCGCTTCTATCAATAATGCCATTGAATTTTTCAAGCTATTTAAATCAATTCAGAAACAAAAACAAGCTGAAAATGAGGATTATGTACCGTTAAATATTGCCTGTGTATTTTCTCCGCCTGCTCAATTGATAGCTAAAGAAGGTGACCAGCAAAGTCAGAAAAATACTGCCGACATCAAACAACTGCAAGAGGATTTAACTCAGGAGAAAGAGGACAACAAACAAAATCCTGAAGTAAAGAAAAATGCTTTAATTGAAATTATTGCAGATTATAATGTTAATTACGGTACTAACCACAGTATCAACGAATTCGATTTATATTATCAGGATATTCAAGACCGGATCAAAAATCAGAAATACAGCAATAAGGATTTTCCTCACAAAAATAAAATAGACATCACCATTGTAGTGGATATGTTGCTCACAGGTTTTGACAGCAAATACCTGAATACTTTATATGTAGATAAAAACCTGAAATACCACGGATTGATCCAGGCATTTTCCCGCACTAACCGCATTTTGAATGATACCAAACCGTATGGAAATATTCTCGACTTTCGATCTCAACAGGATGCGGTAAACCAGGCTATTGCGTTATTCTCCGGCGAAGATAGTGGACATGCCAGAGAAATCTGGCTGGTTGATCCGGCACCAGTTGTGATAGAAAAATATAAGGAGGCGGTTGAAGCTTTAGGCGTTTTCATGGTGGAACATAATCTGGTAAACGAACCTTACGAAGTGTATGACCTGCAAGGCGATGCCGCGAGGATTGCATTTGTCAGGAACTTCAAGGAGGTTCAGCGTTTAAAAACGCAACTTGATCAATACACGGATTTAGACGATCAACAAAAGGCGAAAATTGAATCCATTTTGCCGGGTGAAAAATTGTTGGAATTCAGGAGTTCCTATATTGAAACAGCGAGAAAATTGCGCGAAATCCAACAAAAGAAAGGTGAGAATGCACCTCCTGAAATTCAACAGCTCGATTTTGAATTTGTGCTTTTTGCTTCAGCTGTCATTGATTATGATTACATCATGAACCTGATTGCCGACAGCACACAAAAGAAACCATCCAAGCAAAAATTGACAAAATCCCAGGTAATCAGTTTGTTGAATTCCAATGCCAACCTGATGGATGAGCAGGAGGATTTAACCGAATTTATAGATGATCTGGATTGGACGAAGGGTTATGCCGTTGAGGAACTAAAAACAATGTATGACTTTTTTAAAGATGAAAGATACAACAAAGAGCTGGCTGTCATTGCTCACAAGCACGGATTACCAACATCAGAATTGAGATCTTTTTTGGAACATATCATGAACCGGATGATTTTTGACGGAGAAAAACTCACCGATTTGTTAGAACCAATGGGGTTGAGTTGGAAAGAAAGGAGTGTAAAAGAGATGGCATTGATGGAAGATTTGGTTCCTCAATTGAAAAAGCTGGCACAAGGGCAAATTATTTCCGGATTAGCTGCTTATGAGTAATTGTCTGAATTAAGATTTTTAAGATTAAATGATGATAGGATAGTGAAATACGAAAAATTGACGCATAAGATTATTGGTTGTGCTATGAAAGTTCACAGTACATTGGGTAATGGTTTTCAGGAAGTCATTTACCAACGTGCGTTGGCCATTGAAATGGACAAACAGGGATTGAGTTTTCAGCGAGAGATGGAGATGGCCATATTTTATGAAGGTATTGAGATCGGAACACGCAGAGTTGATTTTTTTGTGGAAGATAGTATTATGGTGGAACTCAAAGCGCTAATAAAATTAGAAGATGTCCACCTGGCTCAGGCTATGAATTATTGCCAGGCATATTACCTACCGATCGGACTTTTGATCAATTTTGGAGCGAAAAGTCTGGAATTTAAAAGAGTGTATAATGTGAATCATCCTGAAAATAATCCGTCTGAATTGGTATGGAAGGAAATAAATGATGATAAGATTCCGGAAAATTCAAATAAAAAAATCCTTCAATCTTCAAATCCCGATAATCTTAATTCAGACAGATGAGTAAGGAGAAAAAAATGATACCAGAATTGCGTTTTCCTGAGTTTATTTATTGTGGGGAATGGTATACAAAAATTTTGGGTGATATTGGGGATTTTACAAGTGGTGGCACGCCTGATACAAATATCCAAGAGTACTGGAATGGCGGAATTCAATGGTATACACCAACAGAAGTTAAGGAAGGAATCCTTGGAAATAGCATTAGGACAATTTCTGAGGAAGGATTGAAAAATTCTTCTGCAAAATTACTACCCAAAGGTGCTTTATTAATAACCACAAGGGCTACTATAGGGGATATTGCCATCTCAAATTTTGAGTGTACGACAAACCAAGGTTTTCAATCTTTAGTAGTCAAGAACTCAGAAGTTAATACTTTTTGGTATTATTGGATAATCCAACATAAAAATGAGCTTATAAAAAAAGCTTCAGGGTCAACATTTCCCGAAATTGGTAAAAATGAAATAGTAAAGATTAAAGTAGCTTGTCCTAATAAAGACGAACAACAAAAAATCGCCTCCTGCCTTTCTTCCTTAGATGAAGTCATTGCAGCGCATACACAAAAGTTGGAACTGCTCAAAGACCACAAAAAAGGATTGATGCAAAATCTTTTTCCGCAACTGTCTGAATTAGGATTTACAGAATTAATGGATTATAGGATTTCTGAAAACGCCAGTAAGAAAATCCTTAAATCAACCAATCCTAAAAATCCTAATTCAGACAATATTCCGAAATATCGTTTTCCAGAGTTTTTGAAAGATGAAGTATGGGTGGAGATAAATATTCTTGATATCGCATCTTTGAAAGCAAGGATTGGTTGGCAAAATTTAAGAAAGGAAGAACATTTAGTTGAGGGAATTTACTTTTTAGTGACTGGAACTGATTTTATAAACAATAAGATTGATTGGGAAAAAGTAAAATATGTAAGTTATGAAAGGTACATTCAAGATGAAAACATAATACTACAAAATTGTGATATTTTAATCACTAAAGATGGAAGCATTGGTAAAGTAGCATACGTGGAAAATCTGAACAATCGAAAATCAACACTAAATAATGGTATTTTTAGACTTAGAGTTGATATTAATAAAAATAATCCTGAGTTTATATTTCATTCTTTTTTAAGCCAAAGGTTTACATCCTTCTTAGATAGATTATCAGGTGGCTCTTCAATTGTTCACTTATATCAAAAAGACTTTGAAAAGTATAAAATAATTGTACCAAAGTCTAAAAAAGAACAACAAAAAATCGCCTCATGCCTTTCATCCTTAGATGCTATAATCACCACACAAGCAGATAAGATAGAGCAATTAAAGTTGCATAAAAAGGGGTTGATGCAGGGGTTGTTCCCGCAAATGTCTGAACAGTGATCTTAGTCAAGAAATGACGGACGATGATTTTTGAATAAAAATATTTAGTTTCTGAGTATTCGAATTCAACCAATTAAACCTCTCGAATTCGATGGGTTTAAACTAATAATTCAAAAATAGATGGCTAAAATTAATGTAAATAAAACGGAAATAACAGTTATAAAAATTAAAGAAAACGACTATATCTCGTTAATTAATTTGGTAAAGAAATAAAAATACAAAAGAATTTATTGGTATGTTGGAAGACAAATATAACCCGGATTTTAATTGCCCCGAATTCGAAGGAATTAAAAATGCTGACGGATTAAACAGATTTAACCTGTCGGTTAAGCAATGGACTGAAAAAACAAACTCCTAATCAAGCTCAATCAAATCGCCATTTACGAGATGAAAGTGCTGATTGATGTCGAAAAACGGAAATATTAAAAGTAAATGACACAAAAAAATCAACAACAACTTGGAAAAACCCTTTGGCATATAGCTGACCAATTGCGTGGTGCAATGAACGCAGATGATTTCCGTGATTACATGCTTTCATTTCTCTTCCTGAGATATTTATCTTTTAACTACGAAGAATCGGCAAAAAAGGAATTGGGTTCAGACTATCCTAAGTTGCAAGAAAATGATAAGCGGATACCTTTGTCTGTATGGTATGCAGCTAATAAAGCAGATGTCCCCGATTTCGAAAAACAAATGCGCCGCAAAGTGCATTATGTTATCAAGCCTCAGCATTTGTGGAGCAATATTGCTGAAATGGCTAGGACGCACCACAATGACCTACTTATAACATTGGAAGATGGTTTACGGTACATTGAAAACGACTCGTTTGAAAGTACTTTTCAGGGTTTGTTTTCAGAGATCAACCTGAATTCAGAGAAATTAGGCAAAACTTCGACCGAAAGAAATAAAAAACTTTGCAGCATCATTCAGAAAATTGCTGAAGGAATTGCTGAATTCTCTACGGATTCGGACACATTGGGTGATGCTTATGAATATTTGATAGGCCAGTTTGCTGCAGGTTCAGGCAAGAAAGCGGGAGAGTTTTATACACCTCAGCAAATATCTTCGATACTTTCTAAAATTGTAATTCTGGACAGTCAGGATCCTGCATCAGGTCCAAAATTAAAATTGGACAAAGTACTTGATTTTGCATGTGGGTCCGGGTCACTTTTGCTCAATGTCAGAAATAAATTGAATAGGGAAACTAATGGAAAAGGTATCATTGGTAAAATTTACGGACAGGAAAAAAACATCACGACCTACAACCTTGCCCGGATGAACATGCTTTTACACGGCATGAAAGATTCTGAGTTTGAGATATTTCATGGTGATACATTGCTCAATCATTGGGATATACTCAATGAAATGAACCCTTCCAGGAAAATGGAATTTGATGCTATTGTAGCCAATCCGCCATTCAGCTTGCGATGGGAGCCAACTGATACCATTGCAGATGACTTTCGTTTCAAGAGTTATGGCTTAGCTCCAAAATCTGCTGCGGACTTTGCTTTTATATTACATGGTTTTCACTTTTTAGCCAAAGAAGGTACTATGGCCATCATAGTACCGCATGGGGTATTATTCCGTGGCGGTGCAGAAGAAAGGATACGAACGAAGCTTTTAAAAGACAATTATATTGATACCGTCATTGGTTTACCTTCCAATCTGTTTTATTCTACCGGAATTCCTGTTTGCATCCTGGTTTTGAAAAAATGCAAAAAAGAAGATGATGTGCTTTTTATCAATGCCAGCGAGTATTTTGAAAAAGGCAAGCGACAAAATAGTTTAAGTAATGATCATATTGAAAAAATTGTAGATACTTATAAATACCGCAGAGATATAGAACGGTATTCACGAAAGGTCAATATGGATGAAATCGAAAACAACGGCTATAATCTGAATATTTCACGATATGTGAGCACTTCCGTGGATGAAGTGAAAATTGACTTATTGGAAGTGAATAAAAAGTTGACGGCAATTGAAGAAAGTATCAGGGTGAATACGGAGAAGCATAACGAATTTTTGAAGGAATTGGGATTGCCGACTTTGTAGGGGGGGAATGGGATGTGGATAGGATGGTAAGGGCAAGGATTCGGGCAATCCATGAGCAATTTTTAGGCTTTAGACATTATTTATTTAAGTGAAGTTTGTATGTGTAAATATAAGTTTAAAACAAAGTTTGTTACAGTTCCGGATGAATCATGTTATTTTCAGAGCATATTGGATCAATTAAAAATTCCAACATCGGAGGATTCTGACGGGTATTGCATTTTACACTCCGCTGATAACGAATTAATTCCACTTAAAGAGCTAATTATTAGTGAGTATATTAATTATTGTAATAATGAAGATTCTATTTTTTTGATTGATTTACGAGGATTGGAAATAAATTCTTTCGAAATTGACGGGAAAACCTTACATAAAACAATAAATTTAAGTGATTCAGTTATTGCGGAAGAGTTTGTTATTAATAATTGCACTTTTGAAAGTGAATTTTTTGCCGATAACCTAGTTGTTAAAGGTGATACCAACATTACAAATGCCAGGTTTTATAATGTTTTTACATCTTGCGATAGGTCAAGATTTATGGGGAACTTTAATGTAATTGCATCACATTTTTACAAAATATGTGATATGAATTCTGCACTTTTTGCTCAGCAATTTACTATAAAAAATGTTTGTTTCGATTCCTACACAATATTTGATTATTGTAATTTTTCTAATTCTGCATGTATAAATATTTTTTCAGGTACAACTAATGGTAAAGTGACTTTTGAGAAATCAGTTTTTATGGGCCAACTAATCTTTGAAAATTTGGAAGTTAATGACCTATTATCCTTTAGAAAGACTTGCATAAATAATGAATTTTATATGCAGGACATTTCAATTTCAGGAAATGTTGAGTTTATCGGAAGATCAAGAAAGAATAAAATATTTAAGCAGGAGGTAGTACTTAATATTGATGAAAGTAGTTTTAGTGAGTCAGGATTTATTTATTTTGAAACGGCAAATCTAACTTTGCTTAATTCTGAAATAAAAGAAAATCTTGTTCAATTATTGCAAACAAGAAGAATAAAGTTAGGCAAAGACACAGAAGTTTATAAGTTTTATTTTAGTGATAAATTTTTATATTCTAAATTAAACGAAATTTTCTTATTTGATTTAATTACAAACATAAAGAATATTCTAGAAAGTAGAGAAAATATTAAAATTGAGTTTTCATTCAGAAAATCAAAAAATGATTTAATCGTTAATTATAGTTCTGATGTTATTCAAGATTTAGAGGAGTTTTACAAGCTGCAACATAAAGCTTTAGAAAACACTCTTTTGAAAATCGGAAAAAATTCAACCTTATTGTATTTAAAAACTCAGTTGATGCATTTTTTGGAGTTTTCTCTTGAAAACAAAAATGCATTCAAAGAAATTGATCAGATCCTATGTAGATTCCTAACTCCAAAGTCAATCAATTTAATTATCAATTCGCCGTTAAACGTTAAACTTGATACACATGTTCCTTCAACAATTAAACTTATAAATCCATCAACTTTTATTATTGAGCAATTAACTAATGAACCAAAGTTTAACGCTAGTGAATCACAATTTAATGAAATTAAAGATTTTCTGATTAATCAAAGACTTGACTTACAATTAATAAAAGATAAGTTATCCAATTTGGATAAAAAATTGGATAATTCGGGCATTGTTACATTCTTAGCTGAATGCGGAATTTCAATAACTAATAATATTTCAGCATCATTATTGTTTACAATTCTGCAGTCATTGATATTGAAGTAAATAGAATTACTATTTATAGTTTTGATAAACTATAATTATAGTTGATTAGAAACCTAAAATTCAAACTAACTTAATTGATTAATTTAGAACCAGATTTAGGTTTTTAATTCAAATATTAATTAATCGTAAATGACCTGCTGCTTTATTAATTAATAATTGATTATTATATGACCTCCAATCAAATTGACTTGATTCATGATTTTTATCAGAAAGATTTTGAAAAAAACTCTGATTTTCTCATCTCAAATTTTGAACAAACAGCCATCGAAATTGATCAAAGGTGGTTGGATATTATAAAAGAATTTGATCGCAAGAATATTCAAATCAGGCTAGTGATTTTTGGAGAAGCTCCACTTTCATTTGAAAAATATTTTTATAATAAGCCGGGTCTTTTTCTTTACGGTTTGACGCAGCATTATAATATGC
>DOWN01000271.1:1158-2709 GCA_003519545.1 Bacteroidota bacterium | reverse complement strand
GATTGATGCAACTTTGAATTCTTTTGTCAGTCTCATTGCAAAATCAAAATCATTTTCATCTGTAATATCTGAATAGTCCAATAATTGAAAATATGTTCCCGAACAAGTTAAAGGTTTGAATTTTGTTTCTTTTATAAGTGAAAGAAAAAAATCCCGTTTTGATTCGTAAAAGTTTTTTAAATTTTTTATTCTTTCTGTATCTTTTATATATTCTGCAAGTGCCATTTGAAACGGTGTTGATGTGGAAAAAGTCAAATACTGATGAATTTTTCTGAACTCTGCGGTTAAATTCTCAGGTGCAGTACAATAGCCGACTTTCCATCCTGTTATATGAAAAGTTTTTCCAAATGATGATACAATAAAAGATTTTTTATATAACTCTTTATCAAGTAACATTGACAAATGTTTTTTTCCGTCAAAAATTATATGTTCGTAAACTTCATCACTTAGAATATAAATATCTTTTTCTGAAACTAATTTTTTTAAATTTAAAATATCTTCTTCCGAAATAACCGATCCAGCGGGATTATTAGGTGTGTTTAAAATCAAAAGTTTTGTTTTTTCGTTTACAACTTCAAACACTTTATCCCAGTTAATTTTATAATCCGGAAATTCAAGCGGAATCCTTACAGGTTTTCCTCCTGCAAGTATCACAGCCGGTTCATACGAATCATAAGAAGGATCAAAAATTATTACTTCGTCATCTTTGTTAACTGTTACTGAAATTGCTGCAAATAGTGCTTCAGTTGCTCCGGAAGTAATCGTGATTTCAGTATCCGGATTTATAATTTTTCCGTAAATTTCTTTTATTGAATCCGCAATTCCTATTCTCAACGCAGGAACTCCCGGCATTGGTGCATATTGATTGAATCCTTCAAGTGAAAATTTATAAATCAATTCAGGTAAAAGTTTATCAACGGGAAAATCAGGAAATCCCTGTGAAAGATTCACTGCCTTGTATTCATTTGCAAGTGCTGACATTATTGAAAAAATCGTTGTTCCGGTATTTGGAAGTTTTGAAATCATATTAAGCAATAAAAGTTGGATTTATGATATTAAAATTATTAATTAAATTCTGAAATATAATTTTAATTAAAAATGCAAAATATGGATTTACATTCCTGTAAATTAATTGCTGATGTTACTGTTTCTAAATCAGATAAAGTTCTTCTTGTAAAATACACCGATAATAATAAGTATGACTTGCAAAAAGGATGGTTTCTTCCTAATGATTTGCTTGAGTTTGGAGAGCATCCCGAAGATGCTGTTATAAGAATTTTAAAAAATCAGTTAGGAATAGAAAATGTAAAATTAACTTTAGGAGATGTTGAATCTTTTACCAGTAATGATAAATCCTGGCATATTGTTTTCCATTACAAAACAAATCTAAGCGAAGACACAGATGTAGTTCCTGAAAAAGAAATTTCTGAGACAGGTTGGTTTGAGTTAGACAGTCTTCCCGATGCTAAAGAAGTTGCTCATCACGGTTGGGCTTTATTCACAATAAAAACTTTATTAAAATAATATATATGAAAAATTATTCAAAAGAAT
>DOWN01000271.1:0-1078 GCA_003519545.1 Bacteroidota bacterium | reverse complement strand
AAAAGATAAAACCATTTGCAAAACCCGTTTTTAAACATTTCCGTAAACTTGTTCACGAAGTTTTTCCGGAAATTGAAGAGAAATTAAAATGGGGTATGCCGAGTTTTGAATATAAAGGAATCGTCTGCGGTTTTGCTGCTTTTAAAGAACATTGTATGATAGGATTTTGGAAAGCCGCAATTATGAAAGACAGAGAAATATTGCTCAGTAAAGAGAGTAAAGGTTCGATGGGGAATCTCGGAAAAATTACTTCTTTGAAGGATTTGCCATCTGATAAAACTTTAAAGAAATGGATAAAAGAGGCAATAGAATTAAATGAAAAGAATATTAAATTACCTAAATCTGTAAGTCCTAAACATGAGAAGATTGAATATGAAATGCCTGATGAATTCAGAAAATTATTAAACAGAAATAAGACTGCAAAAGAAACTTTTGAAAAATTTTCTCCGTCACACAAAAGAGAATATTTGGAATGGATATGCGAAGCAAAAACTGAGGAAACAAAAATAAAGAGAATGGATAAATCAATAGAATGGTTAACTGAAGGAAAATCAAGAAACTGGAAATATCAAAGAAAGAAATGATTTATAAATATATTGCAATAACTTTACTTTTAATAAACGGAATGTCCGCAATGGGCGGAGGAATACTGTTAGTCGCCAGACCTAACGGACAGATATTAAGACTCTCAACTGATTTATTGGCACATTCACCTTTTTCTGATTTTTTAATTCCGGGATTGGTATTAATTTTTTTTAACGGGTTAAGCAGTCTTGTACTTGCTATTATTACGATTGTCAACTCGAAGCCGTCACCATATTTTATAATTGCACAGGGAATTTTTTTAACTCTGTGGATTATTATTCAAGTGTTAATGATAAGAACATTTGATACTTTACAAATAATTTTCGGGTTGATCGGATTATTAATTATATTTTGCGGAATAAAAATTAAAGATTACTTAGATAAAGAAAAAAAAGAGAATCAAAGTGTATCAACTTAAAATTTTGAGAAATAAATTTTATTTTGTGACTTAATATCTCACATAAAAAATACAATAAATTACACATAAACATCA
>DOWN01000211.1:32537-33740 GCA_003519545.1 Bacteroidota bacterium | reverse complement strand
CAATTCTTTAGAATTAAAAAAATCAGTAAATGAAAGTTCATATTTATCCATAAACGACTTAACTTTATTTTCAAGTAAAGTAACAGAAGTTCTCGGATATATTACCGGCATTGAGACATCAAAATAGTTATACACGTCTTTAAGCTGAGCGAAATAAGAAATTTCAGAAGGACCCGCAATGTAAGCTACAGATGGAAATAAAAAATCCTGAACTACAGGTCTTAATATTACATTTGGACTGAATTGTGAAGGGTCAGCCCTTAGGGAATCAAATAATTCTTCCGGAGAATATTTTTGCCGGGAATTTTTAAGTCCGATTGATGAATCATCTTTAGGTTCGAGAAGGTATCTATTTTCATTATATTTATAAAAAAGATTAAGTGGTTTTGGTTTTATCTGAGGTTCATAAAAATGTTCAAGTTTAGCGGAAGTGTCTATTACAATTTCACAAACGGAAGGAAAAGAATTTAATTCTTTTTCGAAAATCGGCACGGCTAATTTTTTTGAGTCAGAATCTGTTGGGTCGAATAATATTAAACCTAAATCATCAAAAATAGAATTCATAAATCGAGCAAATGCAGTATTCAAATGAGTTCCTATTCTGTATGATTTTTCAATTTTGGAATTCAATTCATCGGTAAAATCAGTATTTATAAGGTTTGAAGAAATATCATTACGGAATGCATTAAAAAATTCATCAACGCTAATATCAGAAACGGGTTTTAGATATTTTTCCTGTTCTGTGCCGTTTTCAAAATATTTAATATTCATCAACTCACTATCCTTGTTAAGCAGATTAATATTATTAATTTCCAAAAAATCATGATCATCTGCTTCAAGCCAAAAGACAGGAACAAATTTATAACCGGAAAATTCATAATTTAATTTTTCGGCAAGTTGAACCGTATTGATTGCTTTATAAATCGTATAAAGCGGGCCAGTTAAAATTCCGACTTGTTGCCCTGTTACAATAGCAAATGTGTTCTCTTCCTCAAGTGATTTAATATTTTCAAAAGTTTTTTGAGATGAATTAAAAAAAGTATTTTGTTTATGGAGCAGTATGGTTAAATCTTTTCTGATTGTGAGATAGGATATTTTTTTATCTTCGATACATTTTTTAAAATCGTCAATTGAATTAAAATCATATTTAAAAAATTTTTCAACTTTTGAAAAATCTTTAATGTAATCTGTAAATAAATTATT
>DOWN01000211.1:18421-32462 GCA_003519545.1 Bacteroidota bacterium | reverse complement strand
TAAACTGAAATTTAAAATTATAAAAATTAATTTAAATTAGTTATTTATCAAATGTATAGAAATTCAAAATTAAATTAATGAAAAAAATTATTTTATTGTTTTTAAGTTTATGTATTCTTATCCCTGAAGTTTATGCTAATTATTCAACACCCGGAACAAACAAGAGATGGAATTTGGACAGTTTAGTAAACTTTTCCGGTGGGGTTGTAACTTTTTCCGGCGGTTTTTACAATGTTAATGACACTTTAATTATATCAGCAACTGATACCGTTTCAATACTTACAAATTCAACATTAAGATTAGGACAATCAGTTTTCATTGATGTTTTCGGAACTTTAAAAATTTCACCTCCTGATTCAGTTAAAATTACTGCACAGGATACAAATACAAAATATTTAGGATTCAGATTTAATGAGTTTGCAGATGCATCTGTATTGCAAAAAATGATTATGGAATATGGAAATTCAATCAGACTTTTGGATTGTGATATGTTAATTAATAATTGTATAATTAGAAATAATACACAAAACAGTACTTTTGGAAATGCGGCAATATCAATTTTCAGATCTAATGCAATTATTTCAAATAATAAAATTTTCAGAAACAGAGTTGCTGCAATTCAGTCAGGTGCGAATATCGCTTCATCTCCACAGATTATAAATAATGAGATTTATGAGAATAACATAACCAATGCAAATGTTCCTCAAATAAACTGGGGAGCGACTTTAACAAATCCACCATTGATTATCAGGGGAAATAAAATCAGAGGTTTATTCACAAATGCAGGTGGAATTGCAATGTTAGCAATAGGTTCAGGTAATGTGATTATAGAGAATAATGAAATTAAATTTAACAGATATGGAATTGCACTGCTAAGCGGTAATATAAATGCTGTGATTAATAACAACATAATCGACAGTAATAATATTCAAGGAAATCCAAGTTTAGGAGGCAGTGGAATTAATTTAAACGGAAATTCAACATTAATCCCGATTATTAAAAGAAATTTCATCAGAGGTAATTTATGGGGTGTAACAATTCAAGGTACAGCAAAACCAAATTTAGGTAATGTTTTTAATTTAGATACCAATGATAACGGATTAAATCAAATTTATGGTAACGGAAACACGGGAAGAATATATGATTTATTTAACAATACACCGGATTCGATTTATGCCCAAAATAATTACTGGGGTACAACGATTCAGGATTCAATAGAAGCACACATTTTTCACAGAACAGATAGTGCCGCTTTAGGGTATGTAAATTACATTCCTTTTAGAACTGTAACCGATATAAAAACAAATGAGTTAACTCCTGCAACTTATAGTATTTTAAATGTATATCCAAACCCATTTAATCCGGAAACAACAATAGAATTTAATTTGAACACTGCACAGAGAATTAAGATTGAAGTATTTGATGTAACGGGAAGAGTTGTAGAAGTGATAAGAAATGAAGATTTGCAACGCGGAAATTATAAAGTAAAATGGAATGCCATTAACAAAAATTCCGGAGTTTATTTCCTTAAAATTACAGGAAATGAAATAAACACAACAAGAAAATTGTTACTTATAAAATAAGATTAAATACTCCATACTTAATTAAAATTAAGTATGGAGTTTAATTCAAAATTAAGGTAACATTACCGCACAGGCGATAGTAGTAGTCCAAAGTCCGTTTTTATCCCCTTCAGCAGATTGAGTAATATTAAAGGATTTAAAAATTTTATTACTTGACTTATAGACATTTTCTCTTTCATTCCAGGCAGTTTCCGGATTGAACTCAACACCTAAAGTAGTAGCAAGCATTGTGGCAGCCAAATCTTCGGCATATTCACCGGAGACTTTTTCTGTTTGCCCGTAAGGATGATGTTCAGATATATATCCGTAGTGAGAATCATCGGAAGGTAAAGCCACACCGATGGAAGAAGCAATTAATCTGTTAGGTTCATTAGTGAAGTTACGAGCCATAACACAAAAAGTAATAGAACCCGGTTCAATTAATTTAACTCCCTGGTTTTTTGTAATTCTTCTGCAACCGGCCGGATAAATACTGGATACCATTACAAGATTACATTTTTCAATCCCTGCTCCTCTAAGAGCAAGTTCAAAAGACTGTAAATAATCTTTGTGTCTTCCGACACCTTTGGTAAAAAATATTTTGGTTGGTTTAAACAATGTTTTTACTCCTCAGGTATTTTTTTAATTATTTTAATAAAATTTCTTTTTCCTTTCTGAAGAATAAATTCAGAAGGATAAGAATTATCAATTATAGTTTTTACATCATTAATTTTAATTTTGTCAATCTGGATTGCCCCTTGTTCTATCATTTTTCTTGATTCAGTCATAGAGGATGTTAATCCGGTATCAACCAACAATTTTGATAACTGAATTTCATTATTCTCTAATTCATATTCACTTATGTCATCAGGAATTTCTTTTTTAATAAATATTTTATCAAATTCTTCGATTGCTTTATTTGCTGTTTCTTCATCATAATAAAGTTTAACAAGTTCAAACCCAAGTCTTCGTTTTAAATCACGGGGATTGTTTTTTTCATCTTCGAGTTGTAATCGTATTGAATTAAGTTCATCCGAAGACAGCGGTGTTCCAAGTTGGAAATATTTATATATCAAGATATCAGGAATGGACATAGTTTTACCGAAAATATCCTGAGGTGGATCAGTAATTCCAATAGCGTTACCGAGTGATTTGCTCATTTTTTCACTTCCATCAGTTCCTTCAAGTAAAGGCATTGTAATCACAACCTGCGGTTCCATATTATATCTCTTCTGCATATCCCTACCGACGAGGTTATTGAATCTTTGGTCTGTGCCGCCAATTTCTACATCTGCTTCAATGGCATAAGAATCATATCCCTGCATTATAGGATATAATATTTCGTGCATAGAAATTTCCTGATGTTCTTTTAACCTTTTTTCAAAGTCATCACGTTCTAAAATTCTCTGCACCGTAAATTTTCCTAAAATATTAATTAAATCAATAAGAGATAATTTAGATAACCATTGGGAATTATATAAAATTTTTATTTTATCTTTATGTAAAATTTTTCCTGCCTGTTCAAAATACGTTTTGCCATTTTCAACTGCTTCTTCAAAAGAAAGTTGAGGTCGGGCTTTTTTTCTCCCTGTGGGATCACCTATCATAGCAGTAAAATCCCCTATTATAAGAATTGCTTCGTGTCCTAAATCCTGAAACTGTCTGAGTTTATTCAATACAACACTGTGTCCGATATGTAAATCAGGTCTTGACGGGTCGCAACCTAATTTAATTTTTAATGGTTTTTTTTCTTTATAAGATTTATATAGTTTATTCAATAATTCATCTTCAGGAATAATATCAACTGTTCCTGACTTAATAATTTCAAACTGTTCTTTTACGGGTGGAAATTCGTTCATAATCTGTTAATGTTTCTTTCTTGTTCTCTTTTTTTAATAGTTTCTCTTTTATCGTATATTTTTTTACCTCTTGCAAGAGCGACTTCCGCTTTTACCTTAGAGTTTTTAAAGTATAGTTTCAAGGGAACAAGCGTGAGACCTTTTTGTTCCAGTGATGTTTTAATTTTTTTAATCTGATAGTTATGAAAAAGAAGTTTTCTTGGTCGAGTTGGTTCGTGATTATTAAGATTTCCAAATTTATATTCACTTATGTGGCAATTTAGTAACCAGATTTCCCCATTTCTAATTTTTGCAAAACTTTCCTGAAGATTTGCTTTATTATCTCTGAGAGATTTGACTTCAGTTCCGGATAATACAAGACCTGCTTCAAATTTATCAATAATCTCATATTGAAAATTTGCTTTACGGTTTGTAACAATTATTTTGACTTTGTCATTATCACTCATTAATTTTATACAAAATATTTATAATAAAAAGTAAAATCAATTTAATACACTATGAAAGTTATAAAATTTCCTGTTAATCCATTTCAGATGAATTCATATATTTATTATGACGAAAAAACCGGGGACGGAGTTATATTTGATCCCGCAGTTTATTTTCCTGAAGAGAAAGATAAACTTGAAGAAATTATAATAAAAAATAATATAAACATTAAAAAAATTTTGTTAACACACGGTCACATAGATCACATATTAGGAAATAAATATAGTAAAGATAGATTCAAAGTAGATATTTATGGAAATGATAAAGATAATTTTTTAATTGAAAATGCGGTGACACAGGGAAAATTGTATGGTATTGAAATGGAAGAATCCCCTTCTATAGATGTAATATTAAATGAAGGAGATAAAATTGATATTGCAGATACAGAGTTGAGAATTATACATACACCCGGACACTCACCCGGAAGTATATGTTATATAGACGATAATAATAAAATTGTTTTTTGTGGTGATGTCGTATTCAGGGAATCTATTGGCAGAACAGATTTACCCGGAGGAGATTATAACTTATTAATAAGTTCTATTAAGGATAAATTATTTAAAGAAGTAAAAGAGGATTATATTTTATTACCCGGTCATATGGAAGAGACAAACGTTGGACACGAAATAAAATATAATCCTTTTTTAAATTAGTTAGTCGGTGAGAATGAATTTGAAATACTTTTTATTTCTGCTTCTGAGTCAGCATTGTAATATGTATTCGGAGTTATAAATCTTACCATATAAGCATAGTTGCTTGCATCAGAATTTTTTGTTCTGTAGTAATAAATTGTTTCGGTAAATTCATTATCTTTATAGACAGCAACTTTTCCGTCATAAGTCCCGTTATCAAAAGTTGTGTATTCACCTGAACGGGGAGGAATTTTCAAAGTAAAATCCTTCTCAAGAGTATAAATCAAATCGTCAAGTTCTTTAACTGCATTAACTTTGAAAGCGATTATCATTAAAGCATTTTTTCCATCTTTTCTATTGAAGGAGTAAGATATGGCATCTTTTTTGGCAGTTTCTTCAGATTTAGTTTTCTCCCAATCAGAAGGAATGGAAATTTTAAATTTAAAATCTTTATCATTAATCTGATCTGCAAAAGAAAAATTATAAACTGCGAAAAAGATTCCAATAGTTAGTAAAAGTTTTTTCAAATTTATTTTCATTTTGATGTTCATTTATTTTTCAAAAATTAAGGTAACATAGATTTAATTCTCTGATACTCAGTTAAGTTTAAACCTTTAGTCGGGTCAGGATTAATTTTTAATTTTGTTAATTGTTGTTTTACGTTGTCAATTCGATCCTGCGGAAGAGGGTGAGTGGATAATAATCTTTCAAGTCCACCGGGAGTTGTACCGTCTCTCTTTTGTTTTTCTCTGATTTTGTCAAAGAAAAATACAATTGCACCCGGATACCATCCGGTTGAAGTGAGATATCTTATTGAATAATTATCCGCTTCAATTTCATCAGATCTGCTATTAGCCAGGAAACCTAAACCAACGAACAGGTTAGCGGCAATTTGTGCACCGATTCCCGGATTATTACCTAAAATCAATCCGAGTACAGAACTAATTCCATAATGAGCAGTTAATCTCTGGGTCATATGTCTTCTTTCTGCGTGAGCAATTTCGTGACCAATAACACCGGCAAGAGCCGCTTCATTATCAAGAAATTTTATCAAACCTGTGTAGATGTAAATAAATCCACCCGGAGTACAGAAAGCATTAACAATTGTATCATTAATAACCTGAAATTCATAAGGAAAAACTTTTTTATACTGAATTAAAGGAGAACTGTTTAGAATAGTTTTTCCCAAGTTAGAAACATAATTATTTACTTCCGGTCTTCCCTGCAATAAAGGAAATTGTCTGGGATCATTTTTAATTTGTTTATCAATATCTCTGCCAATTGATACATCATCGGATTCAGAAAAAATATTTGCCCCGCAACTTTGAAGTAAAGAAACACTTACTAAAGATAAAGAGAAAATTATAAATATGTAGAAAATCTTATTTTTCATACCTTAAATTATTAACTTTATTTAAATATTTATGTTCCTGAAAATTTTGGTTTTCTTTTCTCTAAAAATGATGAAACCCCTTCTTTGTAATCATTTGATTGACCTGCAATATCCTGATATTTACCCTCCATTTCAAGTATTGAATTTAGGTCAGAATTGTAAGATACATTTAATAAATTTTTTATCATACCAATTGATTTAGTCGGCATAGAAGCATATTTTTTAGCAGTGATATTCATAAGTTTTTCAAGAATTTTTTGTGAACTTACAACTTTATTAACTAAGCCCCATTCGAGAGCGACTGCTGCAGAAATTTTATCTGCAGTTGTGCACATTTCAAAAGCACGAGCATAACCAATTAATTTGGGGAGATAAAAAGAAGAACCTGAATCAGGAACCAAACCTACATTTATAAAAACTTCAATTAATGTAGCAGATTCAACTGCAATTCTATAATCACAAGCCAAAGCAAGAGAAAGTCCTGCACCTGCGGCGACTCCATTGATTCCACAAATAACCGGTTTTTGAATTGAGGTGATGGAATTTATCAGAGGGTTATATTTTTTTTCAAGTGCCTCTTTGAAAGTAGATTTTTTGTCAGTAAAATCTTTTAAATCCTGACCAGAAGAAAAAGCCCTTCCTTCCCCGGTGAGGGTTATACATCTTACAGATGAATCTTCAGATGCCTTTTTAAATACATCCTGTAATTCGAATAACATATCTTCGTTGAAAGCATTATATACTTCCGGTCTGTTCAGTTTTACAGAAAGAATTGAATCTTTTGTTTCAGCGATTATAAATTTATACATTATTAATTTTTTTACTTAAAAGAAATTTTTCAGGTAATAATAAAACAATACATTCTGTCACGAGTAAGTTAGTACAAAAAAAGAATAAAATTTCTTCGAGAGGTACATTCCCTATTTTAAAACCGAGAGTCTGTTCAGGATCAAAATTCCAAATCCCATTCCCGATAGCGACAGAGTCCACCAAAGCAAAATATATAGTCATTATAAGAACGGGAAAAATTACAATTTTTAGATTGTTTAGAATTTTTTTCCAGCCTGCAATTAACTGAACGATAATGAAAAAACCTGCCCAGGAAAAGAGGTGAAAAATATAATTAAACTTACCGAATGGAAGTTTAATTATCTCCCCTTGCGAAACTACAGAAAAATTAAGAATAATTAAACAAAAAACTGAAGTGAGAAAAGTTGGATTCGGATTAAGAGATTCCCGCGAGTTTTTTAATTTGAAAAGTAAAAAAAATTGTAAAAGTCCAGTTAAGTAAGTCTGTAAAAAGAAAAAAGAATATTCTTCAATTGGGACATACCAAAAATAAATACCGAGAGTCTTTTCCGGGGGGAACATCCAAATCTTACTATATACGGCGTAGTTATCCCATAAAGAGGTTGCAAGAAAAGCGATTAACGACGTTGATATTAAGACAATTATGTGTTGTTTTTTGATGTTTTTTCTAACAAGAAAAATCAAAAAAATAATTGGTATAATCAGAAAATATATGAGAAATTCAGAATATGTCATTTAACACTATCTATGAAAACTGAATTTATTGCCTTCTCAATTCTTGATGAACATTCTTTTAAGTGAAAATCTTCATAAATATCAGAAGGTTTTTTCGAATTAATTTCTTTTCTTAGATTCGTTAAATAAAGATAAGCGAGTGATCTTGATTCTTCAGGAATTTCAGAATCAGATTTCAAAAGAATATTAATTACATAATCAATATATGCTTTTTGTAAATTTCTTCTTCTCACTGAGATTGGTTGATTGGTTTTCAATTCAGACCAGACACCATTTTTTATAGAATCAAACAAATTTTCAAGAGTAAATGCCGATGAAGAAATTTTTTCCTGATCGATAAGACGTCCCATTATAATTGGATGGAATAATCTCCATAGAATCCATTTCTGTTGATTTAGAATAATTTCATCAAGGGCAACGTCCATTCTTCCACCTGACATATACAGCGAATTATAATCTTCAGAATTAGGTTGAAGTTGTTTTAAAAATTCAGGTGAGAAATTCAAATATTTATCAGCGTTAAAATTATATTCAATTATGAGATTTAAAGCATCCAACTGTTCTGAATATGGTACCGGTTCATAGGGATAACGGTTTTGAGATAAATCACCGCTTTTCATTCTGTTTATGTAAGCACCTCCGATATACTTAGATGCAAAATTACTTCCTGAAAAGTAACCGTATAAAACCGATTTAAAAACTCCTGTCAACTGAGTATAACTTCTGTCATATTGAGGAAAATAATTCTGTATTTTATTAAACAGATCAAGTGAGATATTGATTTGTTCTTTTCCGTATTGAAGAGGTGAACTTCCCAAATCAAAAATTTGTGTTAACGGATCGAGACTTGTCGGATAAAACATATCATAAGCATCTTCATCAGTTCCGAATCTATTGTATGGATCAGAAGATTTTGAAGCCACAGCCAAGAGAAACGGAATTTCATCTTCAGGTGATTTTACATTCGGAAAAATTTTATATCCGTATTCAATGGCAAACATATCATAATTCCCTATTGTTGAAGACCAATACTCACCCTGAGATAAACCTGACTGTGAAATATTTAAAGGATTATAATCCATAACAGATGAAGAGATAGAATTAATTTTTGTAAAATTAGAATCTCTTATTTGTTCAAGAGTATATGCAGTAGATGATTTGAAATTATGTCTTAAACCGAGAGTATGTCCAACTTCATGCACGACAAGGTCAGTAAGATAATTATTTATAAACTGTTTGAGAATAATATCTTCATTTTGAAATTCATTATCTGTTAAAACTTTTATTAGAGAATTTCTCATTATAATTTGAGAAGATGAGGCATAAGAGCAAATATGTTTGCCTTTTCCTGATTTTTCAAAAAGTTTATGAATTTTATTTTCAGTTTCTTTTATTTCTCCGGGTTTGGACATTCTGATAATTTCAGCCAAATCTTTTTCAAATCTTAAAAAACCGGCAATTTCAGAATTTAATAAAACAGAAGCATTTATTAATTCACCAGTAAACGGATTTGCGATTGAAGGTCCAACACCTGCAAGTCCTCCTGATGATGAAGATTGCCATCTGATGACGTTGTATCTTATATCCTCAATATCCCAAGTTGCGGTATCGGGTTGAACGTAACATCTGACGGCATTTTTGAATCCAATATTTTCAAATGCTTTATTCCACATAAGAACACCTTTTATTATTGCATCACGGTATTCAACAGGAGTTGCTCTGTCAATCCAGTAAACAATAGGTTTTACAGGTTCTGATATAGATTCAAATTCATTTTTCTTTTTTAAATCCCAGCGGTTAATATAAGTTGTATATTCAGTTTTTCTGTCAGGGATTGAATAATTTTTAAATGAAGTCGTAAAATATCCAATTCTATTATCATAAAATCTCGGTATATAATTTTTATTTTCAGGAATTTCAACCAATGAATATCTGACAACAAAATTTATGGCTCTTGAATCAGGGACAGAAGCATTAGGTGCTGATTGTGAATTTAAAACATAATTTACTATAATTTCGATATTTGAAGGAAAAGATTTCACACTTTCAATGTAAGTTAAATCAGTGTTTATGGTGTAATATCCTCCCATTAAAGATTGGAAAATATACTGAAGATTTGCAATATCAGATTCGAAAAACTGATTAACTTTAGATATTTTTTTTGCAGAATCAGATTCATTTTGTTTAGCATCAATTTTTAAAGGACCGAACCTTGATGTTATTTCCTGATTATAGTTAGAATATTTCGAAGTGTCGGGTAAAATTTTATTTCCATACTGAATTATATTATAACCGTCTTTTATTTCTTTGAATTTGATTATCATTTCACTCAAAGGGAAACCCGCAAAAAAACTAAGATTATCAATTGCAGTAAGATTGGTGCTATATAAAAGAAAAGTTTTTTTCTCAACTGACTTATCAAATTCAAAATAATAATCATTATTAGAATTATAAACATTGAGCAATCCAGGTAATTTTTTTGATGATGAAGTTATAGAATTATAATCCTGAGCGATAGCGGATGAAAAAAATGATATGGTTAAAATTAATAATAAAAGTTTATGCATTTTTTTTATTTTCAAATAATTCTTTTGTTTTTTTATGTCTGAATTTAAACTGGTTTTCAATTATTTTATTTAAGAATAAAGAATTAACAAATTTTCCTATGAATCCAAAAGGTAGTTCATAATTTATGAGATCAGTCATTTTAACTTTTCCGTCAACAGATTCAAAAATATGAGAATGTTCCCAATGTTTGAAAGGACCTTTAACCTGATAGTCTGTAATTATTTTATTTTTTTCGAACTTCGATATTTTTATAAACCAATTAGTATATAGAAAACCTAATTGAGATACACGGACAATAATTTCAGAATTCAACCTTATTGGTTTATCAATTTTAATAATCTTAACTTTTATGTAATTTGGAGAAATCAAAGGCAGATTATTTGTATCACAATGAAATTCAAAAATTTCTTCTAAATCACAATCTATTAATACACTCTTTTCAAATGTTATCATTTAACAAGATTAAAAATTAAAAAATAAAATTATATTAAAAAATTACTGTATGATTCCCAAAAAAATATTAATGTGTAAACCTGAATTTTTTGAAATCAACTATTCCGGGAATGATTTTATGATAGATAACATAAATAATACCAATAAAGTTGAAGCAATAGTTGAATGGGAGAATTTAAAAAAGATTTATTTTGAATTAGGAATAGAGGTTAATTTGATTAATCCCATTGTTAATCTTCCTGATATGGTGTTCACAGCGAATCAATCATTTCCTTTTATAAATGTTAATGGTCAAAAATGTGTATTGTTGAGTAAAATGAAAAATCCACAAAGATCGGGTGAAGTTAAATATTTTGAAAAATATTTTGAAGAGAGAGGTTATAAAATATTCACAACACCTGAAGATGTAAATTATTTTGAATCAATGGGAGATTGTCTGATGGATTATGAAAGAGATATTATCTTTGGAGGTTATGGATACAGGACGGATGAAAAAATCTATGAGTATTTAAATGAAATATCAGGGAAAAAAATTATAAAAATTAAATTACAAAATCCTTTGTTATATCATCTTGATACATGTATGTCAATTATTAACAGGGATACCGTCGTAATTGATAAAAGTGCTTTTGACGATGAAACATTAAAATTAATCGATACATTATATACGAAAGTGATATATGCAGACAGCGAGGAAAATAAAAAATTTTTTGTTTGTAACTGTCACTCGCCTGACGGAGAAAATGTGATTGTTCAGAAAGGCAGTGAAAAATTTAAATCCGATATTTTAAATACCGGATTAAAATTAATTGAAACAAACACTTCTGAATTTATAAAATCAGGAGGAAGTGTATTTTGTATGAAACTTATGTATTATTAAAAAGGTAAATCTTCTCCGTCATCCTTTACTGAAGGAGCGGGTTCGCTGCTTGAATTTGAAGCATCTTTTTTGTCGAGAAAAACAATATTTTCAAAATCCGATACAAGAATATTATAAGAATATCTTTTCACCCCGTCTTTTTCATACTCTGAGTTAGAGAGTTTTCCTTCGACAAAAACCTTACTCCCCTTTTTTAAAAATTTTTGAGCAGTTTCCGCAGGTTTTCCAAAAACTGTAATATTATGCCACTCGGTTTTATCTACCCAGTTTCCTGTTTTGTCTTTAATACTACTTGTTGTAGCGATGGAAAATCTCAAATAAGGGTTTCCGGATTGGCTATAAGCCAGTTCAGGTTCTTTTCCGACGTTTCCGATTAGTTGAACTTTGTTTAAAGAATATGCCATAATGTTTTAAGGTTTTATATAACTTAACTTATTTTTTTCTAAAATAAAATACTTTTCGCTGTTATAAATTAATAAGTCAGTAATTTTATTTTGATAATTTTCAGGAAGTGATATTTTTTCAGAAAAAGCATTTTTCTGAGGTTCATAAATAAATATTTCATTTCCTGAAATGATATAAAGATTATTATTAAAGATTGAAAAAGTTTTCACATTATCCAGTTCAATAGTTTTTATAAAATTTCCAAAATTATCAAAAATTAAAATTTTATTGTAACCTTTGTCAAGTATATAAATATTATTGTTATTATCTTTTAATAACTTAACAGGTTCAATTAAAGGCGTCGGACTTGTTTTGAAATCACCGAACGAGTTAGACGGTTTTTCACCATTCTGATAAATTACAATTCTTTTATTATCTTTATCTATCACAAACAGATTGTTTGAATTTACAATCAATGTGGCGACGGGTGTGTTAAATTGAAACTCAGGATTAAATGTAATTGTATTTGTTTTTAATTCAGAGATAAATGCGAGATTTAAATCTAATCTCTGAACCCTGTAATTATTCCCGTCAGACACAAAAATATCAAGACCGCTTGAAGCATCAATATATGTAGGAGAAATAAACTGCCCGGAAGCCCATCCATAGTCGCCTGATTTTTTTATAATATTTAAGTTTGAATCAAGTTTAGTGATTTCATTTTTTGATTTATCCAAAACATATATAAAACCTTTTCCATCACCGGTTATTGAAATAGCATTAGAAAAAGACTGTGAGTGACTTATATTACAAATGAAAAAAAATATTATTAGAATTTTATAAGGCAAATTATTTTTTTATATATCAAAAGTAAAACCTATCGCTTTATAATTCAAATACTTATTATAGAACTGACCTCTATAATCCTGACCGTCATAGTATGTAAAAAACAAACTTACTCCTCTTGTGTTTAAACCACCGAATTTAAAACCGGTTTCAAGATTATAATTTAAATTTGATGATGACTTTACACTTACCAATCTGAATTCATTTGAAAAATAGAAATTTATTTTCTTAAAAATTTTTATATATTTTTCAAAACCAAATTGAAGATATAATTTTCCAAAATCATCGGGTTTAGAATTTATCAAATAATTAAGCGATAATTGCGTTCTGAACAAAATTCTTTTGGAATAATTATAATTCAGAATTGCTGATAAATCTATATATTCCCTGCTATACACAAACGGAGTAAAAATTGTATCTGTTCTTTCATATTTATAACCATCCTGAAGGTGTGATGATATATGTGCCAAACGAAATCTTCCTTCAAGAGATAATTTCTTATTGATTGGTTTATGATAAGAAAATTTTAAACCGAAATTATAATCAATTGCTTCAACCGGAAACTTAAAATTCACTTCACTTCTTAGACTTGAAAAGGTAAAAAAGTCTACACCAATTGATGCAACTGATCGGCGATGTCTGAATGAAATTATATCAGGCGAGTAACCAATATCAAGTCTTACGAGATTATTATTTAAATCTTTCCAACCACCAATTCGAGATTCAAAAATGGATGCTTTTAATGGTGAGAATATTTCAGGTGAAGATAAAAATTCAAATTTGTTTTTTTTTGCAGAATAATTCTGATCAGATAAATTTGATTTAAAAATTAAAGATTGTGAATATAAGTCAGCGGAAAGAAAAAATATTAAAATAATATAAAATTTATTCACCTGTTTTTGTATCTGTTCTTTAGGTAATCAGAGAATATAAAATTTCCTAATTTATCAAGACCTGAGTAATAAGCAGTGCCGTTATTTGCATTAGTAAATTCTTCAATAAAGTTTCTCAAATAATAGTCACTTGCAATCATAAACGTAGTTATTTTAATTTTATCTCTTCTGCATGCAACTGCTTCATCTAAAGTTTTATTAACTATCTTAGGGTCAAGACCAAATGAATTTTTATATAATCTTCCATCATCAGTAAAAATTGCCGAAGGTTTTCCATCGGTAATCATAAATATCTGTTTATTAACACTTCCCTGTTTTTTTAATATATTTCTCGCAAGTCTCAAACCTGCTTTAGTATTTGTGTGAAAAGGACCAACGGAAATAAAAGGTAAATCTCTTAACTCAACCTGTTTTGCATCATCACCGAACAAAACAACACTAAGACGGTCTTTTTTAAATTTAGTGGAAATTAATTCTGATAACCCGAGAGCAACTTCTTTAGCGGGTGTGATTCTGTCTTCGCCATATAATATCATACTG
>DOWN01000211.1:17952-18341 GCA_003519545.1 Bacteroidota bacterium | reverse complement strand
TCGCCATATAATATCATACTGTGAGAAATATCAATCATTAAAACCGTTGCACAGGAAGTTAAATGTTCTGATTCATAAATTTCAATATCATCTTCTTTTAAGTTTAGATTATCAATTGAAGAATTTACAAATGCATTTTTTATTGTGGAAGTGAGATCAATATTAGAAATTGAATCACCAAAAGAATATTTTTTTAATTCACTTAATTTATCTGTTCCTGTTCCCGATTTATTAGTTTCATGAAAACCGGAAGTATCAATTTTCATTCCGGAAAATATTTTTTTAAGTGAATCTGTTCGAATGCGGCGGGAACCTTTACCGGTAAGGACATTTAGCCCTTCTTTTTCAGCAATGTAACCTTGTTTTTTCAATTCATCAACAAAATCAGA
>DOWN01000211.1:15968-17863 GCA_003519545.1 Bacteroidota bacterium | reverse complement strand
TCAATTCATCAACAAAATCAGAAAAAGAAAAGTTATCTTCAAAAATTTTATATTCTTTACTGAGTTCTTCAAGCCATTGAAGAGCGTCTTCAACATCACCATTTGACTGTATTAGAAGATAACTAAAGAAGGAAAACATCTCTTCCAAACGTTTATCATCCGTTAAAGAAAATGGAGTCCATTTGGAATATCTGAGATGAATCAATTTTAAACCTTAAATAAGTTAAAGAATACTTCAGGGAATAACCCGAAGAACAGTGTTCCGATAATTGAAAGAGAAACTGCTAAATTAGTTAAAGGAGAAACCCGATAAACTTCACTTGAGTATTCGTTATTTTCAGCATCCATAAACCACATATAAACAATTAATTTTAAATAGTAATAAACGGATACAACACTAATAACAATACCAACAATTGAAAGCCAAATAAGGTTTGCCTGAATTGCAGAATAGAAGATATAATATTTACCCCAAAATCCTGCAAAAGGTGGAATGCCGGCAAGTGAGAAAAGAAAAATTGTTAAAAATATTGCGAGAACAGGATTATTTTTAGCAAGTCCTTTATAATTATTCAGTTCAAGATTTTTAAATTCATTTGTATCGACAGAATTTTGTTCGAGAATTGAAATAATTATAAATGCACCGAGTTGCATAAATACATACGCAACGAGATAATAAATAATACCTTTTAAAGCCCAGTCATTCATAGAAGCAATACCAACCATAATATATCCTGCACTTGCTATGGATGAATACGCGAGAAGTCTTTTGATATTAGTTTGAGATAAAGCAATGATACTACCGATTAACATTGTAAGAATAGCAGCTACAGAAAATACAGGTCTGAAAGAAACAATATTAGAAGCCATAGAAACAACCATAGGTAATATAACACCTACTGCGGCAATTTTTCCCGCAGTTGACATCATACCCGAAATTGTAGTTGGAGCACCTTCATATACATCCGGAACCCACATTTGAAAAGGAAATATTCCAAGTTTAAAAAAGAATCCGACCATAAATAAACCAAATCCGATTAAGAAAGTTGGAGTTTTGATTAATTCACCAGCAGAAGAAATTGAACTGATGTTAGTAGTTCCTAACACTCCATACATAAGTGCAATACCGTAAAGCAAAAATCCTGTCATAAAAGCACCGAGTAAAAAATATTTCATTGCTGATTCATTAGACTTAACACGTTTTCTCATAAATCCTGCTAATACATAAAAACACACTGACATTAATTCCAATCCGAGAAAGACAATTAAGAGATCATTACCGACAACCATAAGTAACATACCCATTACAGAGAACAACATTAATGAGTAATACTCTCCAAAATTAATTTGTTCTTTTTCGATATAACTTTTTGATGAAAAAACAGAAATTAAAATTGCGGTTAATATTAAAACCTGAAATGTTGTGGAAAGAATATTAATCTTAACAAAATTATTAAATACAATTGTTGCAATATCAATATGAATGAAAGAAGTTGCAAGAGCTGAGACAACCGTTAAAATTGTGAACCAAAAAACAAGATTTTTGTTTTTTGAAAAAGCATCAATTACGAGAGTGAGAGTTGCTCCGATTGTAATAATTAATAGAGGAATAATGAAACTAAAGTCCTGAAGTTGTATCATCTTGAATTATATCGAATTATTTTAAAATGATTATAAAATTTAATAATACTGTAAACAAAAAGTGCACCAATAGAATTCGCTAAAACATCATAGATATCCGGAAATCTACCCGGAGTGAATTTTTGATGGATTTCATCTGAAATTCCATATAAAACCGTGAATAACAAAGCAAATTCAGGTGCATATTTCTGCAATTTAACATATTTAAATTGATTTTTTAAGGAAATAAAAAATAATAACATAAGAATTGCGCA
>DOWN01000211.1:5804-15928 GCA_003519545.1 Bacteroidota bacterium | reverse complement strand
TGTAAAATGAATTAATTTATCTGCAAAATCAAATCCAAGCGGAGGAAAATTATTTCCCGGAATTGAAGATTGGACAAAAATAATTATCAGATAAAAGTATAGTAAAAAATGGTATTTGAAAAAATGTTTAGTTTTGGAGTTCACGTATAATTTTTGGAATTACATCAAGCATATCAGATGCCATCATAGAATTATGATTTATGTTGTATAAATATTCACTCGTTAAACCCTGAATCAGTAATGAATTTATAACTGCTTTTTTAGGAGATGATATTCTCGAAAATTCTGAAGCCAGAATTCCGGAAAGAACATCACCTGTCCCAAATGTAGCAAGATTTTCTTTGCCAAAATTATTTATTAAGAAAATATCAATGTCAGTGAATATAGAAGTTGAACTTTTTAACAACAAATTTATTTTGTTTTTTAAGGCAAAAGATTTTGTGACATCATATAGATTATTGAGTATATCAGATTTAGAAATTCCTGATAGAGTTGAAAATTCTCCTAAATGAGGGGTTAGAATAATTTCAGAACCGGAATTTTTAAGAATATCTGTGTGTCCCGAAAATGCAAATAATCCATCAGCATCAATTATGAATTTTGATTTAATTTCAGTAATTATTTTCCGGACAAAATCCATCGTCTCAACATCACGACCTACTCCCGGACCAATTAAAGTGCAATCACTACTGAGTATTTTTTCTTTAACAGCATGAAAATTATTTTCCGAGTTTTGAATTCCGTTATTTGAATTAACAGTTAAAGGTATTTTAACTGATTCAATAATGTTACAAGAAATTTCTGAATAAATATTTTCAGGAACTGCTGAGATTACTGCACCTGAACCTGATCTGAATGCTGCTTTTGCAGATAGTATTGCGGCACCGGGATAATTTATATTTCCTGAAATTATAAAAACTTTTCCGTTTGAATATTTATGAGAAAGAATATTTCTTGAGGATTTACAAAAATCATTTTTTTCGATTTGGTAAATATTTTTTTTGTTGAATTCAGAAAATATTTCCTGTGATATCCCGATATCAATTAATTTAACATTTCCGCTGTTTAAATTTCCGTATTCAAAAAGAGTTTCAAATTTATATACACCCATAGAAAGAGTTTGTGCTGCATTAACAGTTAGTTGAGAATTAATATCAGAAAGTCCGGAAGGAACATCAATTGATATAATATTTTTCTTACCGAAAGAATTTATTTGGTTTATTATAGATTTCAGTTTTTCATCAGGAATACCTTTGAATCCTATTCCGAATAAGCAATCTATAACTAAGATATTACCGGTAGAAATGTATTTTGAAAAATTCTCTGTGATAATTAATAATTTTCCTGATAAATTTTTTATTTTGTTTAAATTTATTAAAGCATCACCTTTAATTGAATCATCTCCATAGCATAGGAATACTTTTACCTGAATATTTTTTTCTGTTAATGCACGGGCGATTACAAATCCGTCACCTGCATTATTACCTTTTCCACAATAGATATGAACTTCACCGTAAGAATTAGATTTAAAATAATCAGCGATTAAATCAGCGGAGTTGATTCCTGCAGATTCCATTAAATTAATTGATGGAAAATTATAATCTTTTATAATTGATTTTTCGGCGGTCAGAATATCCCTGTTGAAAAAAACATTTTTCATTTCAGGAAATTAATTTTTTCAATTCAGATGTAGTTTTAGAAATATTTCCCGATTTAAAAATTGAAGCTCCACAGACAAACATATTTACACATGCATCAGAGAGTGATTTTATATTTTCTTTTCCCACTCCACCATCAATTTCAATTAAACAACCGGGATTAAATTCATTAATTAAGTTTTTAAGTTTAATAATTTTTTGATATGTATTAGAAATGAATTTTTGTCCTCCGAAACCGGGATTAACACTCATAATCAAAACGAAATCAACATGAGAAATTATTTCTTCAAGAGAATTAACATTTGTAGCGGGATTTATAACCACACCGGCTTTAATTCCAGAATCCTTGATTTGATTAATCACTCTGTTTAAATGAAAATTATTTTCAAAATGAACAGAAATATAATCTGCACCTGCTTTTACAAATTTATCAATAAAATTTTCGGGATTGTTTATCATAAGATGAACATCAAGCGGAAGATTTGTAATTTGATTGACCATAGAAACTATTTCAGGTCCGAAACTAATATTTGGAACAAACTGACCATCCATTATATCGCAGTGAATTATATCCGCACCACCATTAACAGTTTCGAGAATGTCTTTTTCCAAATGTTTAAAATCCGCTGCAAGTATAGAAGGGCAGATAAATTTATTCATAGTTAGAATCCGGAATTCCCTTCCGGTTTATTTTCGTTTTTATTTTTTTCTTCTTTTTTCATAGGAAGAGGATTTTTTTCTTTATCATTAGATTTAGGTTTTTCATCGGGATCTTTATTAATTTTATTTTCGTCTTTTGGTTTTTCTTCTTTTATATTTTCTTTTGTTTTCTCCTGTCCATCAATACCTGTTTCAGAAGACTCTTCAAGTTCCGGAATTTCTTTAACCATTTTTTTCGAAATGAATAAGTCCACTGAAGTATTTTCAACAGCAGATTTTTCTTTTTTCGGATACTGGTCTAGAACTTGACCCGGTGGAACATCATTACTTGATATATAATTAATCTTTCCGATTTTTAATTTACTGTCGGTAATTAATTTTTTTGCTTCTTCAAGTTTTTTACCAATCAAATCAGGAATCCTTAAATTACCAAGTTCAGGCCCGTTTGAAAGTATTAAATCAATTTTTGTATTTTTTCTAACTTTACTTCCCGGTTGAACGACTTGCGAGACAATAAATTCTTCGGGAATATCAAAAGAGAATTTTCTTACTATTTCTCCAATCTGAAGATTTCTTTGTTCAAGAGTAAATTTTGCATCTCTTAGGGATCTGCCGATTAGACGTGGAACCTCTACAAGTTGTTCTCCACCACAAACAGTTAGGTAAATTCTTCTGTCCATCTTGACTTCCTGACCACCCGGAGGATTTTGTTCTAAAACAAGACCGATAGGTTTAGTCTCATCATATTTTACGTCACCTTGTTTAACTTCAAGACCAACTGCTTCTATTTTTTGTTTTGCTTCAATGAAATTCAATCCTGTTACATCAGGTACTAAAGTTGTATTTGTGTGTTTGACATACCAGGGCATCAGGACACTATTAAATAAAAATAATAATCCGAGGACAATAACTAAAGTAATACCAATTTTCTTTAACATAATTAAAAATTAACTATTTAAAATTAAACTTTAAATTTAAAAGCACGGTTCCTTAGATGGTTTATAATAAAGAGGAAAACAGAATAAATCTTAATTTAGAACTTGAAATTGAATATTAAGGTTAGTAGTTTTTTTGTTTGTAAAATTCTAAATCTCATTTTATGATAATAAGAATCATAAGTGTTTTATTAATTTCAATAACAATTATTTCTTGTCAGACTAATCCTGTCCAAAATAATTTTGACAGAAAAAGCGAAAGATTACATTCATTAGTTGATAGTCTTTCAAATTACTACAGGGTAAATTTAAATAGACCTGTCGCTGATTTTTATTTAAGTTATATAACTGCAGGAGATACATTTTATGTATCCAGCGAACCTCAACAATTATACACGGCGGATTATTTTTTTAGAATTGCAAGTATAACAAAAACATTTACTGCAGCTTCAGTCATGTTATTACATCAGCAAGGGAAATTAAATATTAATGATGTTATAACTTCAAATATTCCCGGAACATCAAATAAATATATTCCTGAAAATGAGGATTACAATGTTCCATTTAAAGATGAAATTACTATAAAAGCATTATTAGAGCACAGAGCGGGAGTTTTCGATGTTACGAATCAAGATATTCCTGCAACTGTTATTCAGCCATATGCCGGTAGAAATTATTTAGATTATGTAACGGGTCTTCCTGATAACAGATATCATACATTTACATTTGATGAATTAGTGGGAGTTGTTTCAAAAAATAATTTATCAAATTTTCCACCAACTTCAGGTCAATATAAATATTCCAATACAGGTTATAACATTTTAGGAAAAATAATTGAAAGAATTTCCGGTGTTTCTTATTCTCAATTTTTAAGACAAAACTTTTTTATTCCATTGGAATTAAACAGGACAATTTCTGTTTGGCAAGGCACTGATATTCAGATTCCTGAACCAAAAATTAATTCTTATTTATATGAAAACGGTACATATTTTTCTACCACATTTGATAATATGTCCGGAAATGTATCAGAAGGTAATTTAATTTCAACATCAAGAGATGTTACCAAATGGTTAAAAATGTTATTAACGGGACAAGCAGGAATAAATATGTCAAATGTTGATTTGATGAAACAAGTAATTCCAAATGGTGGTTTTCCTTACGGTTTAGGGATTAATTTTATGGAAGGGTTAGGATATGGTCACACCGGAGCCCATCAAAGTTATTTAACAATTGCTGCTTATGACCCTTCAGATGGAGTTACCGTACTTGTCGGATGTAATTTTTGGAATTATCCGGATATTTTTTTACAAATGGAACAAATGATAAATATTGCAAAAAAAGGAAAAGAAATTTTAAGAGATCCTTATTAAGAAAAAGGGGTCATAAGACCCCTTTTTTATTTCACCAATAACATCTTTTTAGTTGATGTAAAACTTTCTGTTTGAAGTGAATAGAAATATACTCCAGAGGAATAATTGGAAGCATTCCAGTTAATACTATAAACACCTGTATTTAAATCAGAATTTACTAAAGTTATTACTTCCCTGCCCAATGCATCATATATAATTAATTTCACTTTTGATTTAACCGGTAAAGAGAAATTTATTGAAGTTACCGGATTAAAGGGATTAGGAAAATTTTGTGATAATTCAAATCCATTTGGAATTTCAGAAGAAATAGATTTAACATCAATAGTTCCTCCGGCATCAGAAATCCGTTTTGAAAATTCCTGAAAATAAATGTTTGCGATTAATGAATCATAAAAAATAACAATGTTTTCATCTGAATTAAAAATAGCATTGTTGGAATAATTTGCAGAACCTGTTTGAACAATAGGATTACTTGATGGAGTTTCAGGATCTATCACCATATATTTGTGGTGAAGTTGTCCTGGAACATTATCTAACCAAACTTTCGCAGCCGGATTCCATGGGAAAGAGCCACCAATTCCTTTCATTTCTAAATAAACCGGATCGGATGAATTACTTCCGTCAAAAACTCCTCTAACCATTCTTGTTGGAGGGCTATAAACCGTTTTCATTTTGTTTGCAATATTAAATCTTGTAAAAGCAAACATACAAAAATTAAGAGAAGTGTTTTGAGTTGTAATCAAATCTTCAATTACAGTTCCGATATTTTCAGTTGGTGAAAAATAAACTTCAATTTTTTTACCATTAACAAAAAACAAGTTAGGAGTGTTTCGTGATTTTTCCGGACCGAATTTCGCTCTTGCCGGGATATTGAAATCAGTATGTGAACCCCACATCTCTTCAAATTCTCTTGTGAAAGTATTACAAATCGCCTGATCCTGAATCAAGAAAACATTTTGAGCATCATCATAGAACTGGTTTTCAGTTATGTTTGCAGATCCTCCCCAGAGCCAATCATTTGCCGGATTTACTGTATCTCTTGCATCAAAAATCATAAATTTATTATGCATAAGTCCGTCTGTTGTCGGACGTTTCTGAACTCTGATTCCTGCTGAAATTAAATCATTTATTAACTGCTGATTTTCTCTGTTTTCATAAACAACTCTTATTTTAACACCGCGGATTAAAGCAAAAATTAATCTGTCTTTTATCTGGACAATATCATTAAAAGAATATATAGCAAAATCGATTGAATATACTGCTGAATCTATTCTTTGAATCAAACGTGTTTTAAAATCAGTGTTACCGTTTGCTTTATTATTAGGAAAAGCGAGCGATGTATCAACGCTTCTATTGAAATAAAATTCCATTTTTCCTGTTGACTGAGGTGCCGAAGAAGTTGAAATGTATTTTGGAGGAGCAAAACTTGTACCGGTACCGTTTGTTGAACTTACTTCAAGAAAATAAATTTTTCCCGGTTTTAAACCTGTTAAATTTAAAGAATGATTTGTAGTCATAGTTGCAGACAATACTGAATCTTTAAATACGGCAGGTTGATAATTTGAATCAACGAGATAATATCTTATTCTGCTTGAACCGGGAGTTTGAGTTGACCATGAAATTGTAATAGATGTAGGTTGAATGTTAGATTCAAGAGGATTTGTAACAATAATAGGTCCGCCACCTTGTATTATATCCGCAGTTGTTCTTGGTAAAAACTGATAACCTGAATTATATGGTGCGGCAGATTTGAACTGACTTCCGACTGCAATACAATCAAAAGTTCCGGAAGGAATAATCGCTCCGACTAGATTTGAATTATTGTCAATTCTCATAGTCGAGTTATACGTTCCTGTGGCATCAGTTACGTTATAGTTTGTATTTGCTGCCCAAGTACCCGTTGAAGTAGTAGTTAAACCTTTTATTCTGAGCAGTCTGCCTTCATACTCTTCCAGACCATTCCATTGTTGAGTTGTAAATTGCTGAAGATTTATTACTATTGGAGTAACTGTCCTTCCAGAACTTATCACATTAAAAGTCACCATTGAAAGTTCAGTCAGACCATTGAATTGAATAATTGTTCCTGTAACCTGAACACTATCACCGATAGTTACAGCAGATGAAAAAGTATTATCAAAAATTGCAATTCCCGCTGTATTATCCTGAATGTAAGAAGGACCACCGAACTGATTTGCTACAGTTACAACACCAACTACAGTTCTTATTTGATTTAATAAAACCGGAACTCCTGTTGCATCATTTTGTCTGATGGATGCAATAGAAACCACCTGAGAAAATGCTGATGATGAGAAGTTAAGGATTAATAAAAGTAATAAAAGTTTAATTTTCATATTGAATTATAAATTTAAAATTTATTTTGTTAATTTAATCTTCCGCCGTAAGTCTGCAGAAATGAATTTAAGATTATAGAATTAGGTTCTTCAGATTGTTTTCTGTTTACTTCTTTTTTTAATGTTTCTTTGTCATTAAGAATAGCATTATCAATTACTTTTTTATTATAAACAAAATTATAAGGGGTAAGATATTTATAAGTAAAATTATCTGAAATAGATTTAAATTTCGGATCATTTTTAACCCATAAAAAAGATTTATCATCCCAAAAAACGAGATTCCAATCAGGTGATTTTGATAAGTAAGAAATTGCAGTTTGTTCCATCTCTTGAGGTGCTCTTACGAGATCCGGAGCGAGATACATAGCATAATCAAAATTGTAATCATTAATTTTCTTTTCAAATCCAGGGGATTTTCCTATTATGGTTGAATATTCATTAAATATAGAATCGTTTAAATTTCTGCTGTCAATAAAATTTTTCTTTCCCGGAAAATTCCAAATCAAAAATCCACCTGTACCGAAATGATTTAGAGGTCTTTCACCGATTTCCTGAATATTGTTTTGTTTCATAAAATCGAACATCTGGGTCGGTATAAAATCAGAATTAATTCCAAAACCTGATATTCGATAATATTCAAGATGCTCTAAGTAAAGTTTGTTATTTGGTAGATTTATAATGCAGAAAAGCAGTATTGCTGAAAGTATAACTTTAGGTATTGGGTTGATAGAAAATAGTTCTTTGAGTTTTCCATCCTTAAGATTTGAAATAATAAATCCAATTGAAATTGTAATAAAAACAGAAACGATTATATTATAATCCACGGTAAATCTTACTGCTCTTATTGAATATGCGGCAAATCCTATAAATACGAGTGCAGCAAATAAATCTTTTTTCTTAAAAGAATAATAAAGTACTAAAATACCTGAGAATAGAAAGAATTTATAAATATTAGAAACGAATCCCCCGCCGAATTTATCATCAAAAGGTGATCTCCATTCATTAATTGTTTCAAGCATTTTCATTTTAGTATGTTCATAAGCATAAATATAAGTATCAAAAAAGTTAGGATTTATGAGCATTATTAATACTGAAGCAAAGAAAATGAGTGCAATACGGGTAAGTTCAGGTTTTTTAAAAGCCGGAATATCTTTTGATGAGAATGCTGTAGGATTTAAATAAATCACAAACTCACTGAATAGCCAAATCCCAAATAGAAAAATTCCCGCAATAATACCCATATGCATATTAGCCCAAAATAAAAAAATCACAGGAATCCAAAATAATATTTTCGAGTTTTCCCTGTTGAAATATTTATACTGGATGATAATGTAAAGTAATAAAACAAAGAATAAAAGAGAAATTATATGAGGTCTTGGAGTTAATCTGTCCATAATTCCAAAAGCAAGAATTGTGAGGACAATGAATGAAATTGATAGAGGGATTTTAAATTTTTTATAAATGGAAAAATATATGAAAAAAATTAACAGGAAGATTAAAGTTCTGAAAATTGAAAGTCCGGTATATCCGCTTGCCTTATAAATTAAATAAGTTAAAATATCCCAACCCCATTCGAACGGCATCCACTCCATACCTGAAGTAACAAATCCAAAAACATCCTGCGAAGGAACCGTTCCTGTTTCCAGAATGTATCTGCCTGTACTTAAATGCCAGAATACATCATCGTCTCCGGTGATTTTAAATGAAGTTAAAAGAATTATAAAAACTGAGAATATAAGTATTAAGGAATAGTCATAATATGGCGAATAAATTTTTTCTCTGACTTTGATATTTTTTTTCTGATTTTTTGGCAATTCTTAATTTAAATCGGTAGAAAGTTTAAATCTGACTATACGGTTATTTCCTGTATCAGCAATGTATAAAACATTATTAAACCAAGCAACCCCTTTTGGATTATTAAATTTATTATCACCTGAACCGGAACCACCGAAAGATTCAGATCTCAATCTTCCAGAGTTTGAAAATTTATATAACGAGTCTCTTTGAGAGTCTATCACAAAAACATTCTGATTATTATCAAGTGTAACATCCTGCGGAGTACCCAATTGTAATCTTACGATATCAGAATTTGTTTCCGGAGAAAATTTAGGGTCAAAAGTTCCGTTAACATTATCATACTCAAACCATTGAACTTTAAATCCAAAATCCTCTGTATTTCGTGTAAAAATAAAATTCGGATTAGCGTTTGAAATTGTTTTTATAGATGAAGTTTTATCAATGGAATAAATACCGTTACCTGTAGTTTGGAAACCTGATAATATTTCGTATTGTTGTAATGAGTTTATACCTTTGATTTTGATTAATGCATTATCAGGATCAATGAAACTAATATTATCCGGTCCTATACGTGTAATTAAAATAGTATTATCATTATAAGTAGATATACCTGAAAATTTTCTTCTTCTGCTTGATATCGGTGTCGGATAATCACTTGCGAATAATGGGATTTTATATGCATTAGTTATTATTCCACCTGCTTCTACGAGTTTAACCCGATAAATAATATTTATTGTATCATTTAAAGAAGTTACAGAATCAGCAATAACAAGTAAATCAAAATTTCTGTCCTGTGCCAGACTTCTCGGATTGAGAAAATATAATTGACCAATCTGATTCCCTGCAATATCCATCTGAACTACTCTGTTATTTTTTGTATCGGAAATATATAACAAAGGTTCTCTCCCGACGATTATATCTTCGGGTTGATTGAAACCGGTAAAATCAGGTGATTGCTGAACATAAGTAGTATCAGAAAAAGTTGTATCTGTTCCGCCGTTAGTAATTGGAAACTGTGATAAATCCAATTTCTCACCGCAAGACTGCAGAGAGACGATTAAAATAAATAAAAATAATATGTAAAATAAATTTTTCAGATTTAAATAAAATTAAAAATTTGGGAAATATAAATTAAGTGAAATTCTATGAGCAAGTCCTAAATCTTTATAGTTAGCAATTGAATAATCAAGTTGAGACATCGCAAACGAAATCGGTAATTTTATTCCAGCCCCTGCAGAAAAATTTTCTGAATCAACATTTATTTTATATCCGCAACGGAAAAATAAAAATTCCTTAAATGCATATTCAAAACCGAGATTAACATTCTCAGCATTATCATTAGGACTGTTTAAC
>DOWN01000211.1:2041-5734 GCA_003519545.1 Bacteroidota bacterium | reverse complement strand
AATTAGGACTGTTTAACTGAATAGAAGTAGTTAAACGGTTAGTTTCATTCATAATAGGTTCAATTGCGAATCCAATTCTAAAAAAAGTTGGAGGTGGAAACTGTTGCCATTCAGAATTCTGCACACCATTAACAGAAGTGATAGTACCTGACGGAGAAATTTGCCCTCCAAAGTTAGCAATAACAACAGCAAATCTTGAAGTGCCCAAACCTGTTTTATAGTATGTTCCTAAATCACCTACAATTCCCGTCATTTTTAGAGAACCGAGTTTTTCTTCAATATATTTTACGGTAAACCCAAAAGAAAATTGTTCAGTCATTTTTCTTGAATAAGAAAGACCGATAGCAATATCTGAAAATCTAAAAAATTCACCTGTTCCGAATGGTTGAAGTTCAGTAGTCACTTTCATATCTTCAGTCTGTAAAGCGTTTACACTTATACCGATTGTATTATTACCTCCGAATTTATAAACACCTCCGAAATATTGAATTTTAGTATCAACAAACCATTGAGTATAAGAAGCAGTGATTGCATTTTCAGTAAATTCAGAAAGCCCTGCAGGATTCCAGTATAAAGCGGAGATATCATCAGATACCGCAACAAAACTTTCACCCATTCCAGTCCCTCTAGCACCGTTACCGATTTTTAAAAATTGCAGAGAAGCAGTACCAACCCTTTGACCACCTAAATTAGGTAACAATTGAGATTGTCCTTCATTTAAAAATCCGAAGAAGATAAAAACTGAAATTAATATTTTAAAAAATTTATTCAGAATAAAATTAATTTAAAGTTTAATTGAAAATCCAAAAAATATTTGCCTTGGACTTGAGAACCTTGCAGGATTAAAAGGATAAGGTTCAAGCGGTGACTGTAAATCAGGATATAACGGATCATTATAACTATTAGGTGTCGGATCACCGTATTCATAAGCTCTGCCAGTCACAGGATTTATTATATTTGAATTTCTGTTATTTAATAAATTTAAAATAGAAATACTGAAAGTGAATTCAGTATTTAACCAGTAAAAATATTTTTCAATATCCAAGTCCATATAAAACCAGTTAGCACCAACTTTACCGTTAGGATTATCAAAGTCAGGAGTATATTCGGGTCTTCCGTCTTCAAGAGTTCCTGTTCTGATTTGTTCAGTATAACGTTTACCCGATTGGAAAAAAATTCTTGATTTGATAGAAATTTCATCGAGAATATTTGGAGCAAATCCGAATATTCCCTTCCCTTTTGCGAAATTAAAATAAAGGTTAGCACTTGCTGTGTATGGTCTGTCCCAGCTTAAAAAGTTTTCTGTAATAATATCCTGAGCACCTCTTGTGATTACAAGATAGCCCTGATCAGCACCTGAACTTTTTCCAGTTGCGACTGAATATGTAAAATTAAATTTTCCGCTGAAAAATCCACCGATACGTTTTTTATATTCTACTTCAATTCCCCTTGTTCTTGCGTAATCCTGATTAAAATAAGAAATAAAACTCTGACCAATTAGTCTTCCCGAATTAATTCTAATACTTCTGGTTGCAACGTAGTCATAAATATTTTTATAATAAGCCGTTAAAGTTAAAACATCATCATTTGAAAACTGATTTCTAATTCCGAGTTCGTAAGAAACAGTTGTTTCAGGATTTAGATTTGGATTTCCGAATCTTTGAAAAGTTGACTTAGCAGTTTGAGGATTCAGTTTAGCATATATAAACTGTGGCTTTGGACGTTTTGAAAAGTGACCATAAGAAAAGAACAGAGTTTGATTATTTGTAATCGGATGTGAGATACCTACTCTTGGGGAGAGACGACCTTTCCATCTTTGACCAAACAATCCATATGTATCATCCATATAAGCAGAGCGAACTTCTTCAGGAATTGTAATAACTTCAGGATTTTTTACCGCATCATCAACAAATTTTCCGGGGAACCAGTAATCAAATCTCAAACCATAATTTAAAATCATACCTTTGAAAGTAATATTATGCTGAGCATACATTGCTCCAAAAGCAGGATAGACTTTATATACATCATTATTCAATCCGAGAGGTTTCACCCAAGGTTGATATATATCAATCAACTGCATTTCCTGAAAGTTTGCTTCAAAGCCGGCTTTCAGTTTACTTTTTGGTGAGAAGTTATTAGTTAAATCACCTTTGATAGAATGTTCAAGGACATAATGATCTCTCCAAGTGAACGGGTTGCCAATGTCATAAAATCCGTCACCTGGAATAATACCTGTTGAATTGCTGTCAATAGGATAATAAACGAAAGGTGGTTTAACAATATCAAAAGGTTCAAGATACTGATCCCAGTTTCTTCCGTTAGCATCCGCTCTTAAAGTAGTAAAAAATCTGTTTAGTTTTATTTCGTAAAATGAATTCGGACTCAGCGTATGAGTCCAAGTTAAAGTATTAAAATTAGTATTTGAAGTATAAGTCAGAGCGTTATCAAGTATATCCTGAAACAAATATTGATATCCCGGAGAAGGTTCAACATATTCAAGATTAGATTGAAGTGAAGTTGAATTTTGATTTATTGAAACTGATTGATTATAAGAGTAACCCAGTTTCATTTGCGGATTGATTCTATAAGTAAGTTTTCCGAGCCAATACCAGTTATTATCCTGACGGGGAGCGAATTTCGTTCCACCGAAAATAGATGAATTTAGTTGAGATGCTTTTTTACCTGTTTCATTAACATAGTAGCCGTCAGAAAAACCCATAAAGAAATTTCCAAAGAAAGTAATTTCACCCGGAACGTGTATGTTAAGAGATTTGAGTAAATATTTTGAAATCGGTTCAGGTCCGCTCAGGTTCATTTCAAATATATCGGTATTAAAACTTGAACCTGTATTTTTTGACCAACCGAGATTATCACGTTTATAAGATAAGTAAACATTAAAATTGTTATATCTACCCTCTTTGGTTCTAACGTTCACAACTCCTGAAGTTGCCTGTCCATATTCAGCATTATAGCCACCTGTAATGACTTCAACTTCTTCAAGAGAATTAGCGGACATTTGAAGACCGAAACCTGTTCCGGATAGCGGATCTTGAACTGAGACACCATCGAGAAGATAAGAGTTTTCATAACTTCTACCGCCACGAATAAAAATTTCATTATCGGATTTAACAATACCTGCTTGTTGAGTTACAATATCTTTAACATCGGTAACTATAGATTTTGTGATTTCATCAGAGGATATAATATGTTTGGAAGAAGTTTCTTCAATATCAAGAAGAGGTCTGTCACCAACGACTAAAATTTCCTGATCAACTGTAAAAGAAGAAGAACTTAACACGATATTAAATTCTATTTTCTCACCTTTATTTATTTTTGTGTTAGTATATTCGACAGTTTGATATTCGAGTGCGGAAACCTCAAGTATGTAAGAGCCTTCCGGTATATCATTAATTTCGTAATAACCGTCCTGATCAGACTGAGCTCCAAAGTAAGTGCCTTTAAGTTTTATAACGACACCTTCAAGAAGTAAACCTGAAGAATCTGAAACAGTACCATAAAGAGTGGAAGAAGTACTGACAGAGTCCGATTGTGAAAAAGCAAATCCTGAAAGTGAGAGTATTGAAAGGAGAATGTATACAAAAAAAGTTTTGCTCAAATCAGTAGTAAAAATCTAAATTTTATTAATTTGTTTAAAGAAAGATAATAAATTATGAATAAATAAATGTTAAGAAA
>DOWN01000211.1:0-1903 GCA_003519545.1 Bacteroidota bacterium | reverse complement strand
TTATATATTGAAGTTATTTAAAAGAATTAATACTTTGTCAAAAAATGCATCAAATCACTCTTATGAAATACAAACCAATTTTCACATTATTTATAATCTCAATAATATATTTTTTAAAACCTGAAATTAATTCTGCTCAATGGGTACAATCCAATGGACCTTTTAGCGGTGCTATTTATTGTATCAACCAGAACAATAACAATATATATTTAGGAACGAATAAAGGAAGTTTTTTAAAAAGTTCAAATAATGGATTAAATTGGATTTCTAAAAATGTTAGCAATCTAAATAACAGAATTTTATCAATAGTATTGAATGAAAATAATATTTTTATATCCATTGAATTTGAAGGTATATTTAGATCTACGAATGAAGGGGTAGATTGGGTTTCTGTGAATAATGGTTTATCAAGTTCATTGTTTTATTCATTTATTGCATTTGGAAATAATCTTTATGCAGGAGCAGCTGGAAATAGGATTTTTAAAAGTTCAAATAACGGAAATAGCTGGTTAGCTTTACCTAGTAGTCCTTTATCATCTAGATCAATGACGGTTTATAAAAATAAGTTATATTCATCAGATGGCAATGATAAAATTTATGTCAGTTCAAATGAAGGATTGAGTTGGGATTTAATATCAACAATAGGAAGTAGTCCAATTTACACTTTATTGATTACAGGAGACACATTGTTTGCAGGAACAATGAACGGAGTTTTAAAAAGCCAAAATGCTGGTTTAAATTGGACATATATTAATAATGGACTTCCATTAAATCCCTTTGCTATATCTTTAATTAAGAAAGAAAATTTTTACTTTGTTTCTACTTTAAATGGAGTATTTAGAACTTCAAATAGCGGAAATAACTGGGAAAATATTAATAATGGTATATTAAATATTGAATGTCAATCTATCGTAGAATTAGGAAATGATTTAATTTTGGGAACGAATGGAGCTGGTATATATAGAAGTTCAAATTTAGGTGATTCATGGAATTCTATAAATGGAAATTTAAATAATTCAATTATTAATTGTTTTCAGGTTCATTCAAATAAATTGTTTTGTGGATCTAAAAATGGTATTTCTTTAACTACAAATAATGGAGTAAATTGGGAAGATAAAAATATTGGACTTACCACTGGGAATGTAAGCGATATTATCAGTGATGGTCAAAATCTTTATATTTCTACGTATGGCAATGGAGTACTAAAAAGCACAAATGACGGGGAAAGTTGGATAACAATTAATAATGGATTAACAAATTTAAATTTAAGCTCGATAATTAAAACAAATACTCATTTAGTTGTTGGAACATCGGAAGGCGCTTTTAGAAGCAGTAATGAAGGTTTATCTTGGGTAAGTGCAAGTAATGGTTTAAATGGTTCAATTTTAAAACTTTATTTATATAACGAAAGATTATATGCTGGAAGCAACAATGGAGTATTTACTTCAACAAATAGCGGGGGATTTTGGATCCACCAAGTTTCAACCATTTCGTTTGTTCGTGACATGTTTGTTTTAGATTCAAATTTATATATGGGTGCTGGAAGTGGAATTTTTAAACAGTTTATTCTTGGTGGACCTGTAATAACACTAAAAGTATTAAATCTTGTGACCTCTTTAAAGTATTCAAACAATATAATAATAGCATCTTCCAATGGATCTAATAGAGGTGTACAGGTAAGTCTTGACAAAGGAATAAGTTGGTTTCAAAGAAATGAAGGTTTTATAAATTCAAATATAGAAGTTAATACAATAGAAATATACAATGATAATGTTTATATAGGTACTAATGAATATTCAGTGTGGAAAAGACCAATATTTCAAATTACAAATTTAAAATTGAATTCTAATGTTATTCCTAAATTAGTAGAACTCTATCAAAATTATCCTAATCCATTTAATCC
>DOWN01000002.1 GCA_003519545.1 Bacteroidota bacterium | reverse complement strand
AATATGTATTTCCTGAAGTCGGTTTAAAGATGAAAGAATATCTTGATAATTCTATTCAGTCAGGAACTTACGATAATGTGAATCTTGTCCAGGAATTCTCAATGAAATTAAAACAGGATTTACAAAAAATTTGTAAAGATAAACACTTGCAGTTAAATTTTAATCCGGGAAATGCAGGTTTATTTTCAAATGAAAATCCGGAATCCTCTAACCCTGAATTAGACAAACAATATTTAGAGGAAATGAAATTTATTAACTTTGGAATTGAAAAAATTGAACGGCTAAAAGGAAATATAGGATATATTGATATTCGTATGTTTCCTGATATAAATATCGCAAAAGATAAATATATCGCTGCAATGAAAATGTTGGAAGACTCTGAAGCTTTAATAATAGACCTTAGAAAACACTCCGGCGGAGATCCTGCAACTGTTCAGTTTCTTTGCAGTTATTTTTTTGATGGAGAACCTTTTTTATTAAATTCTATTTATAACAGACTTCAGAATGAAACAAAAGATTATTTTACTATAAAAGATTTACCTGGTAAGAAACTTCCTAAAACTGAGATTTATATACTGACAAGTAAATTTACTTTTTCCGGTGCTGAAGAGTTTGCTTATAACTTAAAAAATCTCAAAAGAGCCACTCTCATTGGCGAAGTAACCGGCGGTGGTGCTAATCCGGTAACCCCTTTCAACGTTGACGGAAAATTCGTCGCTCTAATACCCACCGGAAGAGCAATTAACCCTATTACAAAAACTAATTGGGAAGGAATCGGTGTTGAACCTGATATTAATTCTCCTTCCGATAAGGCATTTGACATTGCTTATCTGGCGGCATTAAAATCATTATCTAAAAATTCACCCGAACTCAATAAAATGTTTCCTTATGATTGGATAATTGAATCTGTTGAAGCAAAAATAGAAAACTATTCTTTGTCTGATACAGAAAAATCTGAATATACCGGAAAATTTGGAGAAAGAATCATTTCACTTGAAAATGGAAATCTCATTTATGAACGTCCTGGTGTTGGTGTTAAAACTAAACTTATACCAATGAAGAAAGATTTATTTGCTGTGGAAAGTGTCGAATATTTCAGAATTAGATTTATAAGGGATCAGGAAGGGAAAATTATTGAATTAATAGGTCTATATGACAATGGAACATCTGATAAATCAATTAAACAATAAAAAAATACAATGATTGTCTAAAGTAATTTTTTTATTTAAACAATTACTTTTTTATCCAAAAATTTTTCATTATTTAGTTTAATTTCAAATTTAAATGATTCATTCATCAGTTAAAATTTGTGTAATTCGTTCAATTCGTGATAATTCGTGGTGAAGTTTCTAAATTGTTTAGGATGAAAGTTAAAAAATCCGGCTTAAGCCGGATTATTCATTGCTTTATTTGATTGTATTCTTTCAAGTCTCATTGAGTTAGTTCTGTATTTCTTAATGAATAATCCAAGAAAATACACTCTGAATATATAACCCCAAAAACTTTTTTCTTTTAGTGAATCGTCAATCAGATGTTCAATTTTTTTATGCTCTTGCGGTATTAAACTCCAGTGAACTCCCGCTTTCTCATGATGTATTGTATGTAATCCGTTATTGAATAATAAAAAATTCAGTTTACCTGTAAAATTTCTTGAATGATTCCATTCAGACTCTTCATTTGCGTGAACATGTTGAACGTAATTGAAAATTAAAACACTGAATAAACTTACTTGCTGAGGAATAATTACAAACAACAACGCTTTTTGCCAGTCAATTATTAACCATGTTATTATCCATGCCGCCAGAACAACATACTGCATTATACACATTACAAACTTTTTTCTGTTGTTTTTATATAAATCCTTCAGGTAAAGGGAAATTGCTTTTTGTTGATAGTAACCGCTTATTGAAGGATATGTTATTAAGGTTATAAAATTATTCTTCTCACTGAATCTATATGTAATAGTGTAGTCACCTTCTTTGTTGTTAAGTCTATGGTGATTTTTATTATGAGTAGGTATCCAGGCGAAAATGGGAAATCCGTAAAAAATTGTAAGCCACCAGTCAGTTAAGGTGTTTAAAAAATTATTTTTCCACATTGGAAGGTGATTGTGATTGTGAACCATCACCGCTACTGCCACTGAAAAAAATAAATATATAACAAAAATAAAAATGTTAAAACCAAATACAAACCATTGTAAAATGAATAGTGATGTAGTGATTATAGCATAAATTATCGATTTGATGTCTGCTTTATATCTTAGCATGTATAATTTATTTAAAATTAATAAGTCATTGTAAATATAGTATAAATAAATGATAAATTATTTATATTTACTAGTCTTTTATCCCATAAAATAGTAAACTAAAAATAATAGTTATGAAAATATTTTTACTAATTTCGTGTCTTTTTGTTTCAACAAATCTTTATTCTCAGTGGACATACGGAAATCAACCCTTTTCCACATCACAACCTTTTCTTTCTACTTTAGGTTCCGCTGTTCAAAATAAAATTCCTAAAACCTTTATGATGGATAGTATCTCCGGAGCAACACCTACAAATAGCTGGTTTCAGAATCTGATTATAAAAGAAGGTACTTTCCCAAATTTTAATTATGTCCCCGGAAGACTTGACGTAGGAGCAGAAAAAATATTTCCTTTTCCATACATAGCAAGATTCGCTTATACCACTCCTCCTACTACTAATCCTAAACTTCTTGGATGGGGCTATACGACTACCGCTTTTCAATTCGCTCAGAACTACTGGAATCCTGCTGATACTTCTAACGGGATCTCCTGGTTACCTGATGCATATTATTTTTTCGGAACGATGGATAGTGCTTCAATTGGAATGCCTTTTTTACAAAATCACGATGACCTTTCTGCAACTGTAAAATGGCGTGGAGCAGGAAATAATTTTATGTCTTCTCCAATTGTCAGAGGTGCTCCGTATTTTACAATGCAATATAATGGATTAAGACCATTAATTACAATTAATGGTTCTGCTATGCTTTCTGTTAATGGGCAGCCAATCGGTGCGTCAAATCCTGTAGTATCCGGAAATAAATTTGTAATAGAACTTGCAGGTGCATTGCCGGGTAATAACACTATTTTAGTTCTTTATGCTACCCAGAATATTACTTTAACTTTTTTTCCATTATATGCATCAGCGTCTTCTGCTTATTCTGGCTTTTTAAGAATGGCTTATGTAACTACAAAAAATTTAGATCCGAATGCTGCTGATTCAACTTCAAGAATTCAATTACTTGACCGATATTTTCCTTATGTTCCGACGGGAGGAAATGTTTCGGCAACAGTTTCTGCAGATTCCACTGTTTTTAATTTCAGATTTAATTACCAAACCAATAGCCCAAGCGATTCTCTTTTAATGATGGCTCTTCCTCATCATCAGGATATGCTTACAAATACAACTTCAAATATTTTAAAATATCAAACTCTTCGCGGTGAAATGAAAGAAGTCTATTCTAAAACTTGGAATATGAATGAAAACTTAATTCCAAATTATTCATGGAGTTGGACTTCAAATTTATCAAACGTTCCAAATACCGGAAGTGAAAGATGGTATGATTCTTTATATCTTTCAGTTAAAGCAGATCTTGATTCTACTATCGGAGCTAGATATCAGATACCTAACGGAACTAATCAACCTACTACCTCACCTTATGGTTTCGGAAAAAATGTTACCCGTATGGCTCGTATTCTCGTAATTTCAGATGAACTTGCCGATAGATATCAGGCAACTGATCCTGGAAATTTTAGAATTGATACTCTTAATAATTTAACATCGCAATGCCGTGACACTCTGTTCAAATTTATTTCAAATTACATAAGCGGAAATAATTTACTTTGGAATCCACCTCCACCCTCATGGTCAGGCGGACAGAATAATAAACTTATCTGGGACAACAGATACGGTGGCATTGTATCATATCTCAGCTGGCTCGCAATGGATAATCCTGATCCAAATGTTTACAACTTTGATTTTGGAAATGCTCGTTATAATGACCATGCTTTTCATTACGGATATATAATTTATGCAGCGGCAGTTGTTGCAAAGAAAAAACCTGAATTATTCTCTAATTCAGGAAATCAGTATTTTAATAGAATTCTTGATTTATGCCGAGACATAGGAAACCAAAATAAAACTGATACATATTTTCCTCTGCATAGACATAAAGACTGGTATGACGGAAACAGTTGGATGAATGGTCTTCAAGCGGGTGGTGCAGGTCGCGATCAGGAGTCTTCAAGTGAAGCAGCTAATGCATATTACGGAATGTATCTTTTCGGTCTGGCAATGAACAATGAAAATCTGAAAAATACAGGGAAACTTATGCTTGCTTCAGAACTCAGAATTTTCAGAAAATATTACAGATCAATTCAACAAACAAATCCCAATTACGGAACTTATACACAAAGACACATCGTAGTTGGTAATCTATGGCATTCATTGATTACAAGTAATACATACGGAAGCACAGCAAGATTTATATATGGAGTCCATATGCTTCCAAAAAATCCGTTTATAAATGTTATGTGGGATGGAACATTTGCAAATACTGTTTGGACACAGGTTTACACAAATCAAGTGCCGACAACTTTAATTCAGGATTTATCTTTGTTTACTGCACCTTTCAGTGTAATGAACACCGGAACAGTATCTGTGATGACTTATAATATGCCCGTTCAGGCGATTGCAAATCCTGATGCCGCGTTGGCATATTTCAGAACATATAAAGGATTCTCGGGATATTTTGATGACGGTACTTCAAAAGCAGATGTGTTCTATTATATACTTTCCAGAAAATTTAATTCGGTTGGTATTAATTTATCTGAACTGGGAACAGGAATTCCCGGAGATTATATTTTAATTCAGAATTATCCGAATCCATTTAATCCGGAAACAAATATTGAATTCTCGCTTCCAAAAGATGATAATATTAAAATTGATATTTATGATACGAGAGGAAGATTAGTGCAGACTTTAATTAACACCAAACTAAAAGCAGGAAGTTATAAAATTAATTGGAACGCTTCCGGGCTTTCAAGCGGAGTTTATTTTTACACACTAAAAAATTCAGTAAACCAGATAACAAAAAAAATGCTAATGATAAAATGACGCGAGTCATTTTATCGTTAGTCCCGATGTTTTTTATCGGGACAATTTTTAATTCAATGACGCTAGTCATTTTATCGTTAGTCCCGATGTCTTTACTCTCCCGCAGGAGTCTCCTGTAAATGCTTTAAAAGACCCCCTTTGGAGGGGGTAGGGGGAGGATTTCCACAACTACGAGTCAAATTAATCTAACATCGTATTTATCATTCTAATGAAGTATAACACTCAGCTTTTCCCACCCTGCAGGAACCAGCAATCTCTTTGTATTACTCTCCCGCAGGAGTCTCCTGAAAGGGACTCCTGCGAGTATTAGTATATATTAATATATCTTGTCATCCTGAGGAACGCAGTGACGAAGGATCTCTTGAAAAAAATATTTCCCTCACGGAATTCTTCCTCACTCCGTTCATCAGAATGACATTATGCATTTTTTGTAGGAGTGTATTATTTAGTACTGCGGGTTTAACTTTTACTATATTTTCGTGAAAGAATCCAATTAAAATCCTTAAAAAGAATAATTTAAATTCAAACCGTTACCTGTAACTGATACTTTGGTAGATTTCAGAATTTTACTATTTGTTCCTGATAATAACTTGTTAATAAAATCAGCCGCTACAAAACCACCAAAAGTAATTCCTATCGCTATACTTTCGGAAGTTTTATTTTTATCTTCTTTAGTCTCGCCTAAAATATTATTCTTTGCTTTGAAAATTTCTTTCCTAATCGAGTGAAAAAATAATGAACTGCCGGCTCCAATCACCATTCCTGCCAATACATCCGATGGATAATGGACGCCAAAATAAATTCTCCCGAGTGAAACAATCATTGCGTAAGTATATAATCCGGTAACCAAAAATGGCTTATCAGAATATCTCAAGGATAAAGAAGTTGCAAATGCAAATGCAGTGCTTGTGTGTCCTGATGGAAATGAATAGGGATCTACTAATGAAGCGTTAGTATCAAAATATACTTTTTTTAATGTGACGTATGGCCGGTCTCTTTTAATTGTAGTTTTTAATCCGAATGTAATTAAAAAGGTTGTCGCTTCTGATAATCCCAATAAAACGGCTGAGTTCTCATCATATGTGTTATCATTATTCCTTGCTAAAAAAAACATAAGAGGTGGTGTCGCAATTGCAACAGGAATAATTGATCTGTCAGTATATGGCAATACAACATCTGCAACACTGTTTTGCAATCCGTTAATTGCTCTGAATATTTTTACATCTAAATTTTCACTTTTAGGTTTATCCGAAAAATGAAAATTATTCTGAATGTTGTATTGTGCGGATGCTTCGCTGAAAAATAAAATAAAGATAAAACTATAAACCAGATAACGCATTTTCTATATCTTCCATTAAATCTTCTTTATCTTCAATTCCCACTGATAATCTTACTAATCCGTCTGTTAACCCTATTCTTTTTCTTATATCCATTGGTACGGCACCATGTGTCATTGAAACAGGATGGCAAACAAGGGATTCAACACCTCCAAGTGATTCCGCAATTTGAAAAATCTTTAATGCATTACAAAATCTTTTTCCTGCTTCGATACTACCTAATTCAATTGAAATTATCCCGCCAAATCCCCGCATTTGTTTTTTACCAAGTTCATATTGAGGGTGTGTTTTCAATCCCGGGTAATAAACCATTTCTATCTTTTTTTCCTTAGTTAATCTTTCAGCAATATCAATAGCATTTTCATTATGTGCTTTCATTCTTTGTGAAAGTGTTTTTGTTGATCTTAAAATCAGCCAACAGTCAAATGGGGAAGGAACTGCTCCAATTGAATTCTGCAAGAACTTAAATCTCTCTGCAATTTCATCACTGCTTGTAATTAAACATCCGCCGATTACGTCACTGTGTCCGTTAATATATTTTGTTGAACTGTGCAACACTATATCCATTCCGAAGTCAAGTGGATTCTGGAAATAAGGACTCATAAAAGTATTATCTACGCAAGTTAAAATATTTTTACCTTTGACAAGTTTAGCAACCGCATCTAAATCTGTTATTTTTAACATCGGATTTGTCGGCGTTTCAATATAAATGAGTTTTGTATTTTCGTTTATCGCATTTTTTATTTCATTTATATCTGAAGTATCAATGTAAGAAAAATTTAATTCGTAATTTTTTATAATTTGTTCAAAAAGTCTAATTGTTCCTCCATAAACATTATCCGAACAAATAATATGATCACCCGGTTTGAAAAGACTTATGACAGTTTGTACAGCCGCCATTCCTGAAGAAAAACAAAATCCGTATTTACCGTTTTCAATTGCCGCAAGATTTTTTTCAAGTGCTACTCTTGTAGGATTTATAGTCCTTCCGTAATCATATCCTTTAGATTCACCAAGATATTCATTTGCATAAGTCGAAGTTAAATAAACCGGTGTAATTACTGCTCCTGTAGTTGGGTCAGGATGCTGCCCCGAATGTATTTGTTTAGTGCTAAATTTCATTGAATTTTTTTTAATTATTGTTCACACAAAGTCCAAGACATCATACTTTGTTAATATTCCTGCTATATGCCCATATTCACTTACAAGCACTGCAGGTTTTTCTTTTAATTCTGATACTGCTTTCATAATATTCTCATGTGAATCAAGCGTCGGAAGTTTTTCATCCATTACCTCACTAATTTTTTTACTCGCTACATATCTGTCTTCAACTAACTTATTCAATAAATTCGCCTCGTTCAGTGAACCAACACATTTGCCTTCTTCAAAAACAGGTAACGTTGATAAGTTATACTGATCCATTAAGTATAAAGCATCCGAAACCGGAACGTCTCCTGAAATAGTTACAAGTTCAGGTGTGTCTTTAAGTTTCCTTGTTTTGAAAACTGTTCCCACATCTGTAAAATGCGGGTCTAACATTCTCTTCTCTCTCATCCAGTCATCAGAATGATATTTGCTTAAATATCTTTCTCCCGTATCACAAACAATAAATACCATTACATCATCTTTTTTTAATTTCTTAGAATATTCAAGAGCAGCGTATGCAATCGTCCCCGATGAAGCCCCGCTGAATATACCTTCTTCTTTGCTCATAATCCTACACATATTTATTGAATCTATATCGCTCACATTTATAACCTCGTCAACATATTCCAGCCATACATTTCCCGGTAAAACATCCTGACCAATTCCTTCAACTAAATAAGGAACTGCTTCAGGAATTTTTCCTGTCTCTTTTAACCCTTTAAAAATTGATCCATAAGGATCAGCACCGATTACTTTTATATTAGGATTTTTTTCTTTTAAAAATTTCGCTGTACCTGAAATCGTTCCGCCTGTTCCAATACCTGCTACAAAATGAGTTATCTTTCCTTCAGTCGCCTCCCATATTTCAGGACCTGTAGTTTTATAATGACTCATCGGATTAGCAGTATTGAAATACTGATAAATAAAAATTGAGTTCGGAGTTTCTTCGTGAATTCTCCTTGCTGTATTTACATAATGTTCCGGTGAATCTGCTCTTGCTGATACCGGCTTAACAATTACATCAGCCCCTAATGCCTGTAGATAATACCGTTTCTCTGGTGCTGCTTTATCCGTCATTACAAAAATACATTTATACCCTTTCACACAGGCAGCAAGTGCAATTCCAATTCCTGTATTTCCACTTGTCGCTTCCACAATTGTTCCGCCTGGCTTCAACGTACCATCTCTCTCAGCAGCTTCAATCATATTTATCCCGATTCTGTCTTTTACACTTCCTCCTGGATTCATTGATTCAAGTTTTGCAAGAACAAGCCCTTTCGATTCCTTAGCAAGTTTGTTAATTTTTACTAAAGGTGTATTCCCAATAAGTTCTAATATGTTGTTATAATATTTCATTCTTTTTTAAAAATTCTATAAAGTTAAAAAAATTAGATTAATTTAAGTTAAAGGTTTCATTAATGGAAAAAATATCACGTCTCTGATTGTATGAGAATCTGTTAATAACATTACAAGTCTGTCAACGCCAAGCCCAACTCCTGTTGTCGGTGGCATCCCAACTTCAATCGCTTTTAAAAAATCCTCATCAAGCGGATGTGTCTCATCTTCTCCGCCTCTGCCTCTTTCCACTTGTGCTTCAAACAATTTCCTTTGTAAAATAGGATCGTTAAGCTCTGTATATGAATTTCCTAATTCCCATTTGTTTATATATGGTTCAAATCTTTCTGTGTAAATAACCTGCTCAGGATCTTTCTCCATCTCCGCCAGTTGTTCCATTGAATATTCTCTCAAAGGTTTACAAAGTGGTGTCGTATCAATAGGATGATCAATTACAAATGTTGGTTGAATCAAATCTTCTTCGCATGTCTCTTCAAATAAATTTGCAATTAGAAGCCCTTTACTGTGTGAAATTTTCGGATCAAACTCTATTCCGTTATTCTTCATATAATCAATTATTTCCTGTTTCTTCATTTCATTCACATCAAGACCTGTTTTGTTTTTTATTGCATCGGTCATTTTAATCCTTTTCCAAGGTCTGGCAAAATTTAACATCGTTCCCTGATACTCAATTTCTGTTTTACCATGAACTGCCATACAAGCATTCTCTACAACTTCTTCAAATAAATTAATTGAATCTGTATAGTCGCCATATGCCTGATACCATTCAACCTGAGTGAATTCCGGATTATGAGTTCTGTCTATGCCTTCGTTTCTAAAATCTCTTACGAATTCATAAACTCTGTTAAATCCGCCAACGACAAGTCTTTTCAGATATAACTCATTTGAAATTCTCAGATACAAAGGTAAGTCAAGTGCATTAAGATGCGTGACAAACGGTTTTGCATTCGCTCCTCCATATATAGTTTGTAACGTAGGAGTTTCAACTTCAAAAAAATCTTTATTTTCTAAAGTCCGTTTGATTGACTGAATTATTTTTGTGCGTTTTATAAAAGTATCTTTTACATGTTCGTTAACAATCAAATCAATATATCTTTGCCTGTATCTTAATTCTACATCAGCAAAAGCATCATGAATTATTTTTTCACCTGTCTCTGTTGTTTCTTCTTTCACAACAGGTAAAGGATGAAGTGACTTAGTTAATAATTCAAAATTATTTGCATGAATAGAAACTTCTCCTGTCTTAGTTCTGAAAACATAACCTTCTGCACCTATTATATCGCCGATGTCGAGAAGTTTTAATAAATTATATTTTTCTTCACCGACATCATCTTTTTTAATGTAAATCTGAATTTTTCCTTTTCCGTCTTTGATATGACAAAAAGTTGCCTTTCCCATTTTTCTCACAGCCATAATTCTGCCTGCTACTGAAACGGTAACTTTTTTTCTTTCCTCTTTTTCTTCATCACTCGCAGGGTCAATAAAATCATTTATTATGTCTTCTGATTCTCCTGTCACATCATATCTGTGTGGATATGGATTTATCCCTGCTTTTCTGATTTCTTCAAGTTCTTCTAATCTTCTTTTTATAAGATCGTTTGTTTCGTTCATTTTATATTACTTTCTTTATATCTTCTATTGTTAAATTTGCTTGTGATAATATTGATTTTAATGTTCCTGTTTTTAACTCCTGATTATGAAAAGGAACTGTCACTAAAAAATTCTCTTTTTTTAAATGATAATGACTTCCTCTTGTTCTAACAATTTCAAATCCTAATTTCTCTAATGCTTTGATTAAGTCTTTGCTCTTAAATACCGGAAGTTTAGGCATATTCCAGCAAATTTTTTGTAATCAAGATTTTAATGGTTTCAATTTCATTGTTCTTATATTCCTCAATTAATTCAATTGAACTATGCCTGCTTATTTTAATTCCTGATTTTATACACTCTTCTAAATAGTCTTTAATTGCTTCTTTAGAAAATTCAATAATTTCAGAGAAACTATCTGCTTCCAAAGCGATATTTAATTCAGGACATAAAGAACAATATGTATCATCTATTTTTGAAATTATCAAACTAACAAAAGTTGAAGAATGTTTGGAAAGTTCATCATTTGATTTAAGATCAAAAATAATTGTTTCTGTTCTCACAATAAATTTTCAATTTTTTTAATTACTTCTTTGACTCTTAATCTGTCCTCTTCATATGCATATATTAATTGACCTGTTTCTAATGCTAAAAAATTTATCGGTTCGATTAAATTTTTTAAATGTTGTTTTATAAAATCAATTTCAATTGCATATCCCATCGGGATATAATGTAAAAATTGATTTC
>DOWN01000349.1:4405-20329 GCA_003519545.1 Bacteroidota bacterium | reverse complement strand
TCCGGGTAATGCCGGCGTAGGAAATTAAATTTAAAATTTAACGTCTGTTTTCTTTCTATCAGGTTCGGAAAGATGCAGGCGTTTTTTTTTGAGGAAAAAATGAAAAAATTATTTTTGTTTTATTTAGTTCTTTGTTTCGCTTCAGTTTCTAATTCACAATCCGGAAATGAAGATTCCGTAAAATATGAAATTGAAAATATTGAAGTCGATGCCCTCAAAGGTGTGGAAGGTGTTACTCCAATTACTTTTGAAAACATTAACAGAAAAGAAATTGAAACAAGATTCTGGATGGAAGATTTACCGATGTTTCTGAATGGCAGCACGAGTATTAATGCATATTCAGAATCAGGTTCTTCCGTCGGATATTCTTATCTCACATTGAGAGGTTTTGATCAAAGACGACTTTCAATTCTCATAAACGGTATTCCGCAAAATGATCCCGAAGATCATCAGGTTTATTGGGTTGATATTTCTGATTTAGGGTCTTCGGTTGAAAATATCCAGATTCAAAGAGGTATCGGAACTGCTCTATACGGAGCTTCTTCTATTGGAGGTGTGATAAATATTCAGACAATAGATTATATGAAAAATAAATTTTTAAATCTGAGTGCCGGTTATGGTGATTTCAATTCAAAGAGATACTCATTTGAATATTCATCAGGTGAAGTTTCCGGTGGATTCGGTTTTTATGGAAAGTTCACGAAAATTAATACTGACGGATACAGAGATTTAAGCTGGAGTGATCATACATCTTATTTTTTCAGTGCAGGGAAAACTATTGGAAATAATTCTATAGTAAAATTTAATGTGTATGGAGGACCAATTAAAAATCATCTTGCATACCTTGGAGTTACAAAGGATTACCTTGACGGAAATATTACGGGAGATAAACTCGTTGATAGAAAATATAATTTTTTAAATTTCCCAAATGAATCAGATAATTATAATCAACCGCATTATGAACTGGTTTTTAATTCTCAGCTTACTCCTGATTTATATTTTTCCAACACACTAAGTTATATAAGAGGCGAAGGATATTTTATTACAAACTTTCCCGCATATTACGGATATGATTTTTCTTATTTCAGATTGAATCCTTATTTCGTACCTGATTCAACTTTATATAACTCAGCATATTACAGAAGAAATCCTGACGGTTCTTTATATTATGACCCAAACAGAGGGTATGAAATTATCACCTCTGATATTGTCGCAAATTTATATGTTAATAATAATACTTACGGTTGGTTTCCAAAACTGAAATGGAATCATTCAGGAAATAAAGGGTTTCTGGTATTTGGTGGTGAAATTAGAATTCATAATTCAGAACATTTCGGTCAGATAACATTTGGAGATGCATTACCTCAGGGCACTCCCCCGGATTATACTTATTATTTTTATAATGGAGGTAAAAAAACATTCTCGGTTTTTGCAAATGAAGTATATAATTTTTCTGATAATATCACTGCAATGTTAGGTGTTCAGTATATAAATCATAAATATGAAATTTCAAATGACAGATATAAACCATATAACTTTACTGTGAATTATAATTTTTTTACACCAAGATTCGGAATAAATTATAAATTCAATAACAATTTCAGAACTTTTGTAAATGTATCATATGCACGTAAAGAACCGAGATTAAAAGATATTTATGATGCGGAAAGTCCTTATTCTGTTCCGAACTTCAGAGTAGTCAATCCATCTCAGGGAATTTATGAAGACCCGTTGGTGAAACCGGAAGATATGATGGATTATGAAATTGGTTTTGGATTTGATAACGGCAGATTAAAATCAAATTTAAATTTTTATTTAATGGATTTCAAAAATGAAATTGTGAGCAACGGGCAACTTGATAATGTAGGTCAGCCGATCGCTGGTAACGCAGGTAAATCAATACACAGAGGAATTGAAATTGAAGCGGAGTATAATTTTCTAAATTCTCAGAATCATAATTTATCCGTTTCAGGAAATTTAAATTTATCTGAAAATTATTTTAATGAGTATCGTGAAATTTTAGGTGCTGATAGTTCAGGTAATATAATTTATGGTAATGATTTTTCCGGTAATAAAATATTATTAACTCCCGGAATTATAGGAAACCTGAATTTAAATTATTCAAATAAATATGGAATGTCGGCTTATATTGGAATGCAATATATTGGGAAACTATATTTGGATAATTCAGAAAACGAACGTAAAAATCCTTCACTTAGAAATCAGCCCGGATATGTGGATAAAGTTATTTCACCTTATTCGGTTTTAAATGCGGGAATAAATTTCAACTTAAACAAAATTATAAATTCAAAATATTTTAATAAATTTGAATTAAGTTTAAGAGGTAATAATTTACTGAACAGACTTTATGAAACTTATGGAAGTGTTGACGGAGCAGGAACTCCATACTGGATTCCGGCAGCGACAAGAAATTTTTATTTAGATATTACTTTTGGATTATAATTTTTATTTTATATTATGTTTGATTGGTTATTACATGTTGACTTATACATTTCTATTCCTCTTATTATAATTTTCAGTGTCGGAATTACTGTCGGAAGTTTAGTAATAATAAGAAAGAAATTTCATTACGAAGGAATTAAGAAAAACCACGAAGTAACAAGTTTTATATTTAACGGATATGGTTTGATATATGCCGTGCTTGTTGCCTTTGTGGTTTTTGCTGTTTGGGCTGAATATGAAGATGCTAAAAAAGTTGTAACAAAAGAAGCAATCGTTTCCATTGAATTATTTCTTGATATAAAATCTTTGGATGATTCGTTAGTAAATCAAGTGAGACGGTATATTATTGAATATGATTCAATAGTTGCATACAAAGAATGGTCAGAACTTACACTGAAAACAAGCAGTAATGAAGCAAGAGATAAAATTTCTCAAATTTTTATCGCATTGGGAAAATATAACCCCTCGTCGGAATCTCAAAAAATTGTTCTGGATGAATGTTATGACAGATTAAATGAATTAGTGGAGCAAAGAAGAATGAGAGTTTTTCATTCTCAAAACAGAATTCCTGATATAATTTGGGTTGTGCTGATTATCGGAGCTATGCTTTCAGTTTTCTTTACTTACTTTTTTTATCTGGAAAGTTTTCTTGTTCATTGCCTGCTTACAGGCGTATTCACTTTGATGAATTGCCTGATATTATTTTTAATTTTCGTTCTCGATAATTCATTTGTCGGGGCGAGCGGAATTTCAAATCATACCTTCATTTATATCTTAGATATTTTAAATGAGTTTGTAAATACCCCGGGACTTTAACAGAATTTAAATATATAAAAAATTTGCAAAATCTTTTTTATTAATATTTCCGATATACTCATTCAAGTTAATATCTGAGATCGCATTTTCAATTTCCTTTTCTTCATATCTTTTCCCTGTTAATCTCTCTTCAATTTCTTTCATCTCACCATGACCTAAAAAATCACCGAACAATTTAATATCTTTTATTATTCCGTCTTTAACATTTATCCTTGCATCAATCTGTCCGAAATCAAACCTGTTAATTTTCTGAATATTAAATTCGGGGGAGCGTCCGTAATTCCATTCCCAGGTTCTGTATTTTGTATCTGCAATTTTTTCAACCTCTGCCCATTCTTTGTCTGATAAATTATAAACAGGATAATCTTTTACTCCATCAAAAATATTTTCAATCAGGACATTTTTAAATTCTTCAATTGAAATTACTTTTTTCAAAAATTCTTTTATATTTGCAACTCTGCTTTTAACTGATTTGATTCCTTTGCTTTCAATTTTTTCTGCCCTAACATTTAATGCTTCCACAACATTTTCAATTTTTGAATCAAATAATAATGTGCCGTGTGAAAACATTGAACGTGTATTTGAAAACTGTGCATTGCCGGAAATCTTTCTGCCATCAACTGTTATATCATTTCTTCCACCAAGTATAGCATCCACGCTTAAGGAATGTAATGCTTTAATTACAGGTGCAGTAAATTTCTTAAAATTATGAATGCTATCGTGTGAATATTTTGTTATAAAACTGAAATTTAAATTTCCTTCATCGTGATACACAGCACCTCCACCGGAAATTCTTCTTACAACTTTTATATTATTTTGCTCGACATATTCAGAATTTATTTCTTCAATTGTATTCTGGTGTTTGCCAATTATTATCGATGGACTGTTTATATAAAACAAAATATAATTTTTATCATTCACATCAAGATTTCTTACGCACCACTCATCTAATGCAAGATTTAAAGTTGCATCTTTATTATCGTTATTATTAACTAATATCATTTTAAATTTTTAGTTATATCTTCTAAAACTGGTTTATGATCTTCTCCGAATATTTCAAAACTTAATTCATCCTTAAACATATTCATCACACCGGTTTCTTCAATTGTATCTTTATATGTTTCATAACATTTCAATCCGTTCTTCATATTTTCAATATCAGTTTCATCAATTGGAGTTTTGCAGTCAATAAGTTCTTCAGGTGAAGACTGAATATTAAATTTCATAGTTAAAGATTTTCGTTTTAAATCTTCTTCGCTTAATGTAAAAAAAGCCAACCGCTTTAGATAATCTGCACCTTCATCTTTCATTTGTAAATAAACCCTTTTTACAACTGCGTGATTTATCAGGTGATCATGAAATCCGCTTACTCCATAACAGGGATAAGTTACGATTATATCAGGTTTAATTTTTTTAATTTCTTTTTCAACACCAGATTCAATTATTCTGGGGTCAAGTTCTTTTAAACCGCTATCAGGTAAATCTAATACGGTCATACTTGTTAACCCAAGAGTTTTCTGAACATTTAACATTTCTTTATATCTGACATCTGCCATTTCTTCTTTTGATAAACCGAGTTTAAGTCTTTGTTTAGTTGCTTCACCTTTGGTGAGAGTTAGCAAGTGAACTTCGTGACCTGCTCTCAACTGTGCAGATATTCCTGCTGATGGTCCGAATGATTCATCATCCGGATGCGAAAATATGTATAGGATTTTCATATTTTCAAAAATAATTTCTTTTTATTTTCAAATAAACTTACAAATAAATGATATTAAATTTTATTTCAAACATTTTAATACTTATTTCATTACTCGGATGTAAAGAAAATGTTAATTTGCAATCAGGTTCGCAGGGAAAAAATGATTCAATTAAAATTCCTTCAAACACTAATCCGGATATTCCTATCGGACTTCAAAAATTATTAAAAGCATATCCTGATTTTCTCGACTCGGCAGATGAGAATACTCTTTACTGGAAAGACGGAACAACAATGATTTATGATGACGGTAAAGAAAAAACTTTTGATGAAATGCTTGATAATCCCGATTTGGAAGATATGTTTAACATTGAATATCCTAAAGGCGATTGGACTCCACCTCCCGGTGAAAATTTTGATCCTGGAAGAATCAGATACGATCCGTTTTTTAAAAAAATGTATGGAAACTCCGCATCAGAAGTAAGCGGAAATATGGTAACTTTTGTCTGGATGCCCGAATCAGTTGGTTTAAAACTTCAGGCAAATAAAATGAATGGTGTTGCTGAAAAATTAGAACAGATAGGAAAAGAATTTGATAATCTTCCCGATAATTTAAAAAAATATGTTACAAGTTCGGCAGGAATTTTTAACTGGAGAACAATTGCAGGGACTGACAGACTTAGCACACATTCATTTGCCATTGCGATAGATATAAATACAAAATTTTCTGATTACTGGCGGTGGGCAAAAAATTTAAAATATAAAAATCAAATTCCGCAGGAAATATGGGAAGTATTTGAAAAACACGGATTTATTTGGGGTGGAAAATGGTATCATTATGATACGATGCATTTTGAATACCGTCCTGAACTGTTAAACTAATATATTTCTTTTTAAAACTTTAATTTTTAATTTTACGTAACTACTCTAAACTCAATCTCAAAAAATTTAAATTAATCAAAATGAAAAATTTACTACTCTCAGTTTTTTTATTGTCATTTGTATGTATGACAAATGTCTATTCACAGGATGACGGTTCAATGCAAGCCTGGATGAATTATATGACACCAAGTGATGTTCATAAAATGCTTGCAAAATCAGAAGGCAAATGGAATGCTACTTCAAAATTCTGGATGATGCCGGGTACAGAACCATCAGTATCTACAGGAACAAGCGATCTTAAAATGGTTTTAGGTGGAAGATATCTAATGTCCACTGATAAAATGGAAGTAATGGGAATGCCTATGGAAGGTATTGGATATACAGGTTATGATAATGCCTTAAAAGTATTTCAACAAACCTGGATTGATAATATGGGAACAGGTATGGCAATATTCACAGGAACCTGGGATGAAGCAACAAAGACAATAAATTACACAGGAACTATGACTGACCCAATGACAAGCAAAGTAACAAACGTAAGACAAACAATGACTGTCGGTGATGATAAAATGTTAATGAAAATGTTCGGAAACGGACCTGACGGTAATGAATTCCAAATGATGGAAATTGAATTTGTCAGAGCGAAGTAATAAATTTTTCAGACTCTTATGATACTTTAAATTATAACAGTTAAATTGCTTTGTAATTTAATTATATTGAGAGACTTTCAAAAAAAATTTAATTTAATGAAAAAATTAATTCTGTTTGTTTTGCTTAGTTTTGTTATGAATTATAATTTATCGTATTCACAGTCTGATGATTCTATGGAATCTTGGAATTCGTATAAAACACCAGGACACGTTCACGAGATGCTCGCAAAAGCAACAGGCAACTGGAATATAACTACAAAATTCTGGTTAACTCCCGGTTCTGATGCGTTTACTTCCAAAGGAACTTCTTCAGCTGAAATGATAATGGGTGGATTATTTTTAAAGACTTCTGATAAAATTGAAGGCATGGGTAATTACAGAAACGGCTCTGCAATTATTGGTTATGATAATTCAGCTAAAGTCAGTCAGAAAATTTATATTGATGATTACGGCTCCGGTATGTTATATATGACAGGAACTTGGGATGAAGCAACAAAAACTGTAACATATAAAGGTCAAATGATGGATCATGATAAAGATGCTTATGTGGATGTAAGTGAAACAATGACTTTTAACGGAGATACAATGATTTTAAAAGCATTCAGACCGGATTCAAAAGGTAATCAATTCCAATATTTAGAATTTGTTTTCACCAGATAAAAAAATTCAAAAGCTGGCAGTTGTTTTATTAATGGCTGTCAGCTTTTCCTCTTTCATTTGCAATAAATCCCCGGAAAACAATCCAACCGATAAAAATTTATCAACAACAGATTCAATCACAGTTGAATTAAAAGATACAATTTCATTTTCATTTGTAGGTGATATTATGATGGGTTCAAATCATAATGGAAATGACTTACCTCCGAATGACGGTAAAGATTTATATGCCGGTGTTTCTCAATATTTAGAATCAACTGATTTAACTTTTGGAAATCTCGAAGGACCTTTGCTTGATAAAGGCGGAACGCCGAAAAATTGCAGACCGGGTTCAAAATGTATTGCATTCAGAACACCTGTTAGATATGCTGAATATCTTAAGGATGCGGGATTTGACGGATTGGCAATTGCTAACAATCATGCTAACGATATGGGAGAGACCGGAAGAAAATCAACAGCAAAAACACTTGATGAAAATGGAATTATTTACGGAGGCACTTATGATTATCCTTATTCTTTTATGAAGTATGACAGTTTAAAAATCGGATTCACTGCATTTGCTCCTAATGTGAATTGTTTGAATTTAAATGATATTGACTACGCGAAAAAACTTGTTCAAAAACTTAAGGATAGTTGTGATATTTTGATTGTTTCATTTCATGGTGGTGCTGAAGGTGGGGCTAACAGAGTTCCGCGAAGAAATGAAACTTATCTGAATGAAAACAGAGGTGATGTATTTAAGTTTGCAAGAACTATGATAGATGCAGGTGCAGATATTATTTATGGACACGGACCACATGTGACAAGAGGTATGGAAGTTTATAAAGGAAAATTTATTGCTTATAGTTTGGGAAATTTCTGTACTTACGGAAAGTTTTCTCTAGCAGGTGAGCAGGGAATTGCACCGTTATTACAGATTTATACAGACAGAAAAGGAAATTTTTTATATGGAGATATAATTCCTATAAAACAAATAAAAAGAGGATTCCCCGTTTTGGATGAATCCTCAAAAGTTATCTCAACAGTTCAAAGACTTAGCAAACTCGACTTCCCCGAAAGCAAACTGAATATTTCCGACAGCGGAAAACTTACTGTGAACTAAACCTTTTCTATTTCTTTTTTTCCGAGTAAGCCGGAAGGTTTAAATAATAAAATTATAATCAATATCGCAAAAGCAATTGCATCTCTGAAAGTAGGGGAGATGTATCCGACGGTTAAAGTTTCAACAACACCAATTAAAAATCCCCCAAGAACAGCACCCGGGAAATTACCTATTCCACCGAGAACTGCAGCAATAAATGCTTTAAGTCCGGGTAATAAACCGATTAACGGATCAATTGTCGGATAACTGATAGCATATAAAATTCCCGCAGCACCTGCCATTGATGAGCCGAGTATAAATGTAAATGAAATTGTTTTGTTAATATTAATTCCCATTAGCGAAGCGGCAGTCAGATTGTTTGACACTGCTCTGATAGCAGTGCCTATTTTCGTATTCATCACGATGAATCTTAATACAATCATCAGCACCAATGAAAATAAAATTACAATCACCTGAACAAAAGAAATTGTAACTCCCAGAAAATTAATATTAAAATTATTTATTAAATTAGGAAACGCTTTCGGATCAGCACCAAATACTAATTGACCACCGAACTGTAAAAAAAGCGACACCCCGATTGCTGTGATTAAAACTGTAAGTTTGGAAGATTTTCTTAGTGGTTTATAAGCGAGAACTTCTATTATAACACCAATGGTTGCAGTTATCATCATAGTTAATAGCAAGATGATAATAGCCCAAGTGAACGACTCAGTCTGAACATTAAATAATTTTCCGAGATAATATCCGCTGAAAGCCCCGAGCATAAATACTTCACCGTGTGCGAAGTTTATAAACTTTAGAATCCCATAAACCATCGTATATCCTAAAGCAATCAATGCATAAATTGCACCGAGAGAAAGACCATTAATTAACTGCTGAAAAAATTCTGTCATATATTATGGAGCAATCGTTTCCTTATAAACAAACTTTCCGTCTCTGATTTCCATTACAACCGCAGGTTTCACAGCATTTCTGTCTTCATTAATAGTAATCATTCCTGAAACTCCCGGAAAATCTTTCATTGTAGCAAGTTTATTTTTAATAGCTTCACCTTCAGTAGATCCTGCTTGCTTAATTGCATCAAATAAAATCATACCCGCATCATAAGCGAGAAGTGCCATAGTGTCAGGGTTCTTTCCATATTTCGCTTTATACTTTGCAACGAACTCCTGAATTTTTGGATCAGGATTATCAATTGAAACGTGTGTAGAAAAGAAACTACCTTCAAGTGCAGTTTTTGACTGCGGATTCTCTGTTAATTTTTCAGACTCCCAACCGTCACCACCGAACAAAGGAATTGTAATTCCAAGTTCTCTCGCTTGAATTGCAATCAATCCCATATCAGTATAATATCCGGGAACAAAAATTGCTTCAGGATTTGAATTCTTTAATGCAGTTAACTGTGCTTTAAAATCTTTATCACCTGCTGAATATTTTTGTTCTCCAACAATCTCACCGCCCATTTCAGTAAATACTTTTCTGAAATTATCAGCTAAACCCGTCGAGTATGCATTTTTCTGATCTATTAATAAAGCAACTTTTTTTACTTTCATAGAATTCAATGCGAACTTACTCATCACAGTTGCCTGAAAAGGATCAATGAAACAAACTCTGAAAATATAATCGCCGATAGCAGTTACTTCAGGATTTGTAGATGCAGGAGAAATCATCGGAATTTTATTCTGCTGACAGATTGGTGCACCTGCTTTACTTCTAGAAGAAGCAACTTCACCTATAATTGCAACAACTTTATCCCTGTTTATTAATTTTTGAACGACTGTTTGCGTTTCATTTGTCTGACCACGATTATCTTCAGTGACTAATTCAATTTGTTTTCCTAAAACACCGCCTTTGCTGTTTATTTCTTCAACTGCAAGTTTCAAACCGTTATCGGAAGATATACCAAATGTTGCTTCACTTCCGGTTAATGATGCAAACTGTCCAATCTTTATAGTATCTGTGGATTGTTTATTACATCCCGCTATAATTACAAAAAATAAAAAAATACTTATGTATTGTAAATTTTTCATTTTTCCTTCTATGTTAATTTTTGGATAAAGTAAGTAAAATTAAGATTAAAGATTGTTAATTTAAAGTTAAAACTATTTTAATTAAATTGATGTTTAAAATCAGGGTAAACCAAAATTTAAAACAATATGAAATCTTTATTATTATTATTTACGGCATTTATATTTGCAGCATGCAGTTCATCAGAACAAATTTCTACATCAGCGACTTTTGAAAATACAAAATGGGTTTTGGCTAATCTTGACGGCAAAGCCCCGACTTCAAATTTAAAAGGTCAGCCGTATATTACATTCGTAAGCAGTACCGGAAATGTAAATGGAAATGCAGGATGTAATACATTCAGCGGTTCTTATACAAGCAGTGGAAATTCTTTAACTTTTTCACCTATCGCCGCTACAAAAATGTTCTGCGATGGTGCAATGGATTTTGAACAAAGTTTTTTAAGTCTTATTAATGAGTGTGATAGTTATCTTGTAAGCAATAATATTTTAACACTCTATGGCAAAGACGGAAGAAAAGCAATGTTTAAACCTTCAAACTAAAATCTTAATGATAATCCGGGAATAAAATTATTTCCGGATTATATTTTATCTTATGGCAAAAATTAACGTAACAATTATAGACGCAACAGGCAATAAAGAACAGGAAGCCGCATTACCGGATGATGCTCCGATAAAAAAAATTATGGAAAAGTTGCTCCCGATAATGAAAATGCCTTTAACAGGTCCCGATGGTGAACCTCTCTCTTATAAATTTCATCATAAAGCATCAGGCAAACAGCTTAAAGAAAATCAAACTCTTGCCGAGTCCGGTGTTAAAGAAGGAGATGTGCTCAGACTTCACCCTGAAATCACTGCCGGTATTTAATTCTCATCACAGCTACTCAAAACAATTTTCAATTTTTAGTAGAATTATAATCATAAATGAAACGTTTATCCGTTTATATTTGTGTAATTCGTTTTATTCGTGTGAACCTGTCCCGCTCTGCGGGATTCGTGTTGAAGTTTTTAATCGTTTTGGATAAATGTAAATTCTCATTCCTGATTTCTTTTAATATCCTTAAATATTAATTCTGATTCTATTATTTTATAATTTAACAATATGATAATTGATTTAGAAAATAAATACTCACGGTTTGAACTTATCAATTGGTGGGATCAGTCTGTACTGAAAAATTCAAAAATTATGGTAATTGGTGCCGGTGCTTTAGGGAATGAAATTGTAAAAAATTTACTTATGCTCGGAGTCGGAGAAATTTTTATTGTAGATATGGATAATGTGGAAAAATCAAATTTAACGCGAAGTGTATTTTTCAGGGAAAGTGATATAGGAAAAAATAAAGCAGAAGTAATTTATAAAAATGCACAAGAAATTAATCCCGATGTGAAAATAAATTTTTATAATGGTAACATAATGAATCTCGGGCTTGGTGTTTTTAATAATTTTGATTTGATAATTTGCGGACTTGATAACAGGGAAGCACGAATGTTTGTAAATCAATCTTGCAGAAAAATTAATAAAATATGGATTGACGGGGCTATTGAAGTTTTGAACGGTGTTGTCAGAGTTTTTCATCCGGTTAACTTTGCATGTTATGAATGCACAATGAATGAAACTGATTATATTCTTATGAATAAAAGAAAATCCTGTTTGCTACTTGGCATTGAAGATATTCAACAGGGAAAAATACCAACTACCCCTACAATAGCGTCTATTATAGCGGCTGTTCAGGTTCAGGAAGCCGTTAAAATTCTACATAAGTTTGATGAAAAAAATATCCTTTTCGGTAAAGGCTTCGTATATTCAGGTGTGACTAATGAATCCTATACTGTTGAATATCAAATTAACGAATCGTGTCTCGCTCATTATAATTTTGATGATATATCAAATTCAAATTTGAATTTTAACACAGCGAGCATTTCGGATATTTTTCAATTTGCGGATTCAAAATTTAATTTTAAAAATTGCGATCTGATTTTTAATAATGAAATTGTTTATGAGCTTTATGATGCAGATGAAAATTATTCTAAAGAATTTTTTGGAAATTTAAATTTATTAAAATTAGATGAAATTAAAGACGGAGAAAAAATTTTAAAATTAAAATCATTTCACTCTTTAAAAAATAACGGTGAACTTTTTGATAAACTTAAAAACAAAACTTTAAAGGAACTGAAAATTCCTGAAAATGATATCCTCACGATTCGAAATAAAAATTCAGAAAAATATATTTCGTTCTTCTCTTAACAAATGCAAAAAGTTTACGTCTGTCCATATTGCCACAGTAATATAAAACAGGGTACAGACCTTAAAGTTTGTCCGGCTTGTGAAACACCACATCATATTGAGTGCTGGCTTGAGAATAACGGTTGCACTTCGTTCGGATGTTCTGAAAATCCCGAGACAAAAAAACAAAATCAACCTGTTGTAATTCCGGAAATTCCTGAACCCGAAGAAGTAATATCTCTTTTTCCATGCCCCAATTGTTCAAAAGAAATTGAAGAAGGTTCGAGTTATTGTAAATTTTGCGGATATAAACTTATAAATGTTTCAGAAAATCCTATAACAGGTAATAATAAAGACTTCAATGAAGAATATAAAAAAAGGTATGAGGAAAAAGTTAGATTTCATCGAAACAGACTTATACTTCTATACAGTGGAATATTTTTATTTATAGGAATATTTGTTTTTGGAATTTATAAAATCTCAGATTATTATCAGACTAATGTTGACAGTGAACATATTGAAATAGACAGGTCACTCAATGAATGGAGAAGAAACTGGGAAAATAAAAATGTGGAATTGTATGGTAATTTTTTGAGTGAAAATTATAAATACACCGGAGCAGACGGAAAGACAATCAATAAAGAAACAAAACTAAAAAGAATAGAAACAACTTTCAGCAGATATAAATTTATAAATATCCGTTTTTCAAATGTAAATATAAAAACAATAAAGAAAAATCCGCCTGAATACTTGGTGACATATAATGAAGATTACAAATCTGATAAATTTGAATCAGAAGGTAAAACTGAACTAACTATAATCAAAGAAAACGACGAATATAAAATAGTCCGTGAAGTGTTTAAATGAAAGTGATGCGTGTGGTCATTGCGGGCACTTGCCGGTCCCGATGTATCGGGAACCCGCAATCTCACATCATACCCTCATAACACAACATCTCCCACAGGAGTCTCCTTTAAGGGACTCCTGCGAAGAATTATCCTCAAACATACGCTTCGTGCACTCATTGCATTTCTTGGTGCAGATACTTCCTACTTCACCAACATCATCTTTCCTGAAAATTTATTTCCGAGAAAATCAATGCTGTAGAAATACAGTCCTGAAGCATATTTAGACGCATCCCATTTCACTTCGTAATTTCCTTTTCCGTTTACTCTCATTTCAAGAATATCTATCAGCATTCCTGCGGTGTTATAAATTCTTATAAATAAAATTCCTGAATAATTTGTGTTTACTGCAAATCTTATATTCGTTGTAGGATTAAACGGATTTGGATAATTTCCTAAAAATTTAAATGATTCCGGTGATGTATTCACAATCTCTTCTTCGGTTTCTGTGTTAGTCGGATTTCCAAAACTTGTGAACGGACTTATCACTCCATAGGCAATGCTTAAACTTATTATCTGCTGTTTAAGTGCTAGTGCTTCGGGTGAATTTGGTGAATAACTGTAATACTGAATCAGTAAATAATCTATTTTTTGTTTTGCCCAAATTTTTGTGAGGAACTGATATCTCACATCATTAGTATCTATCAGGTTTAGATTATAATTATAATTCACAAGCTGATTAAATGCATATCCGGAGAAAGTAACATTTGTTACCCCTGAATTTCTATATCTACCTGATACTATCATCTGCTGACCCTTATATAAATTCGGCAACGGATTCGGATGAACATTATTTATTGTCGGATTATTAAAACTTATCGTAGGTGAAAGCAATACAGGATTTCTTATTCGTAAATAAAATTTTGAAATGCGGTCATAAATTTCATCTTCGCCTAAAAACTCAGCATAACCGTTGTTCTGTGAACTTATCAATGTGAGTAACTGTGCATTAACATCACTTCCAATTCCAAATGAATATAAAAATATTTTTCTCTCCGATGTTACTATCAGATTTCTTATATAATCTACAAGCTGAGTAGTACCTGTAATCCCGGCTGTCGGTTGTCCGTCAGTAAAAAATACAATTATATTTGCTGTGCTGTCATTTGCTACGGAAAACTGCGGAACAGCTGTTTGGAAAGCACCGGATATATTTGTACCGCCTGATGCGATTATGGAATTTATAAATGTTAACGCTGAATCTCGAGCATTTGAATTATATGGTATATGTGTATTTCTGAATGATTGTATGTTTGATTCAAAAGTTACAAGATTAAACCTGTCTCCGGAATTAAGATTATTCACAATAAAGCTCGATGCATTTTTTGCTTGAACAATTTTATTACCTGACATACTTCCTGATTTATCAATTACTAAAGTAAAAACTTTTTTAATCGTTTGCGAAGTCATCCCCGGATCCGGCTCAGCAAGGAATAAGAAAAATCCTCCGAGTGTATCGGGCAATAAACTGTTTGGTATTCTGCTGCTATATCCATAAAGACCAAGTTGATTTTGATTTAATGAATACCTGATTTTATAATTCACCGAAGCTATTGATTCAAAGACTCTTGAGACTACAACAGCATTATTTCCATTGTTTGAAATTTGTATCAGTGGATTAGAACTTACTAATTTAATGCTGTCAATTGTTCTCTGAGAATTCAGATTTAGAACTAACTCCTGAACATTCAACATCGAATTTTGAATTAAACGGTAATCGTTTGGATAATCAAAATCCACACTTCCAAAATCATATTTTAAAAGTTGAACGTATGTAAGTTCTACAATTAATATGCTATCCCTTTTAACAGTTTGATCAATCCCAAAAAATAATGGAGTTTTACCAAGATAAGTTTTAAGGTTTGGATTCATCGTTCCACCCGGAAGTGTTGTATCTTGTGGCTGTGGTGATATTGGTGCCTGATACCAAATCCCATTTATTTTCCAGCGAAGTTCAGTCGCCGAAGCACCTTCAGGCAAAGGAAATGCAAAGGAAACATTTCTGTCACTTCCTGAAAGATTGATAAATTCTCCGGTTGTTTTTGTAACTGAAATCTGACTTTCAACGCTAACGTTGACCTTACCGGAAAGAAGTTTCAAATACATACCCAAGCTTGCGTTATATACCGCAACGCCATTAGAATATGTAAAATTTGTGAGTAAAAAGAGAATTGAGAAAAGACTAAAAAGTTTAATGACGGTTTTCATTTTATACCTCCGCTGAAATGTATTATTAACCTTTTTAATAAACAATACTTTTTTTTAAACTCAAAACCTTAATTTCATCATCTATTTATTAAACGCTTAAAAAACCACTACTCTATATTATTAGAAATATTTAGTAATAATTTGTGTAATTCCTAAAATTCGTGTTAACCTGTTCCAACAACTCGGGACTCGTGGTCTGCCTATTTATATCTAATTCTATTTCTTTTCACAAAAGAATTTTTATTATAGTTATGATTTGTGTAATTCGTGTTAATTCGTGAAAATTCGTGGTTA
>DOWN01000349.1:0-4321 GCA_003519545.1 Bacteroidota bacterium | reverse complement strand
CTCTCTGTTTCTGCTTTTAACTTTAGATTATTTTATTTATTTTTTTATAATTAATAAAACCATTATGAAAAATTTATTTCTTATTTTTATTTTAATCTTCACTTTTTACGCATATCATTTTTCATCCGCGAATAGTCGTGGATTAGAATTCGGAGATATTATCTGGCAGTTTCAGGTTCCTGATAATCCCGGAACATCTCTTCAGGATAAACAGGTCAGAAGTCTTAAACAAATTCCCGATGTAACAGGTGATGGAGTTAATGATGTAATCGTTGCAACAGGAAATTATTGGACGCTGTGCATTAACGGAGCAACAGGTGTAATTGTTTGGCAATATAGTACTCACTTTGGTTCGATTAATACCGGTTCTGTAGAATGGGAAGATGCTATGGATATTGCCGATCTTGATAATAACGGAGTGTTTGATGTTGTGATAGGATGCGGAGGCGGAAATGAAATGGTGTATGCATTGAACGGTGCAACAGGCACTGTTATGTGGTCTTACGGAAGCCCGACAACTACAAGTGACGGAGATATTGAAGCAATAAGCATTAAAAGAGATTTTAATAATGACGGATTTAAAGATGTAATTGTATCTGCAAGCGGAGTAACAGGGGGAAGCGGTGGAAGGCATGCAGCAATTTGTCTTAATGGCTTGAACGGTCAGCAAATATTTATTTCAACACAACCTCAACCTTTTACAGATGATGCTATAACAACTGATTCAGGAGTAGCAATTGGTGCGAATAATAACGGTGCCCCATATGTAGTAAATGGATTGAATAATTCCGGTTCGATTGTTTGGACTTTCACAGCACCGGGTAATGTGTGGAGTTTAAAAGAGATTCCTGATATAAACGGTAACGGAAGTAAAGATATTCTCGGGCTAAGCGGATTTAACGGTTCAGTCTATGCTATCAATGGTACTGGTGGTGCTATATGGTCTGTTACTCTCGGCTCAAGCAATAACGGAAAAATTCAATTGTTAAATGATGCAAATGCAAACGGCTCAATTGATTTTTCTTTGTCTGCACCTCAAGTTGCTTATAGAATTGATTCTAAAACCGGAGGAATCCTTTGGTCAAATTCATTATCATCTTCATATCTTAGAGGCATTGATAACATTGGTGATATTACAGGTGATATGATAGACGATATAGTAATTGCTACACAGCAACCCGCAAGATTATTGGTTTTAAACGGAGCAACAGGTGGAATTTTATTTGAGCATGTTTTCGGGTTAACAATTACACAAAGAGGTGATAGGGCAGCTGTTTTAAAAGATATCGATACTAACGGAGTGAATGAATTTCTTGGAGGCAATCGTGAAGGTAAAGTGATTTTATTTTATGGAGGAAATGGAACAGTTACAAATATTACACCTGTTAGTGAAATTCCAAGTGAATATAAACTAAATCAAAATTATCCCAATCCGTTTAACCCTACGACTAATATAAATTTTGAAATTCCTGTTTCATCTTTTGTAAGTCTTAAAGTATATGATGTCAGAGGAAGAGAAATTTCAACACTTGTAAACTCCCATCTGAATGCAGGTTCCCATACATTTATGTTTGACGCTTCAGGTCTTACATCCGGAGTTTATTTTTACACGTTACAAACAAACAACTACTCAAAAACGATGAAGATGATGGTAACGAAGTAAAAAAAATTTAAAAATAAAATTAGTAAGATTTAATATGATTGAGATTAAATTTGAAGAATGGTTTACTGAGATAAATAATAGCAATTTAGAAGAGTTGAAAAATGATTTATATGTAAAAGCTTCAAGGTATCATCAATTAAGAAATACTTCATACTTTGCTAATGAAACCGAAAGATTTGAGATTGAAGAATTCAGAACAAGAAGCCATAACACATTTATTGATAGTTGTAATATTTTAAGTAGAAATATGATAAAAAATGGTGATCAGGCAAACTGGAGAGTGGAATTGGGAAATGACAGAAAAGTCATCGGAGATTTTGCTTGTTATATTTCTTATAGGATAGGTTTAAAAGCACGTTAATTATTCTTGTTTTAAATTTAGGTTACCAAGTTGTTTACAAATTAAAAGTTTTCAAATCTGGTGTTATCTTACTTTAAGAAAAACTAACTCTTGATTTATCAACCTTATTAAATAAAAGTTGAAAATTAAGTGTTACATTCAATGCATTGAAGACTTTTATGATAGTATCAATTCTTGAATTTGTCAGATTTTTTTCAAGTTTCGATATTTGTGATTTTTGAACACCGATTAATTTTCCCAATTCCTCTTGCGTTAAATTTCTAATTTTCCTTGCTTCTTTTACAGCGTGACTTAGCATTTCCAATTTCAATTCTAACTCAAAAGAATCTCTTTTTGGAGTACCCTGTTTGCCAATGTATTTGTCTGTTAACTCATCTAAAGTATAAGTTTTTAAAGATTTTTTTGATTTCATAATTTTATTTATTTTCAAAATATTTAATTCTTAAAGACTCCGCTCTTTTTAAATCTTTTGTCTCCTTTAAAAATACGACATTAAATCTATTATTAAACATCTGTACAAAAATAATAGTTTCCTTATAAGGAAACAAGAAATTCTGAAAGTAATGTAATTTAAAATTTGCACTTAAAAGAAATTTATTTGAAATTATTTTATCTCAAAGTATATGATGTCAGAGGAAGGGAGATTTCAACACTGGTAAACTCTCCTCTGAACGCAGGTTCCCATACGTTTATGTTTGACGCCTCAGGTCTTACATCAGGAGTTTATTTTTATACACTACAAACAAACAACTTCTCAAAAACTAAGAAGATGATGGTAACGAAATAGGCGAAACTATCCGCAAAACAACTGAACTAATTCCCTTAAGGGAGTGTTATCTGATTATGAATTTAAATTCAGATAACATCTATGAAAAATTATTTTATTGTAGGGCATAGTTCAGGCATCGGTAAAGCACTTACAGAATTATTATCTGCTGATAATAAAATTTTTGGGACATATTATAAATCAAATTTTGATTTTAAAAACCCAAATGTCTCAACCCATTATTTAAATGTACTTGATGAAAAATATGATTTAAGTTTTTTACCTGATAGTATTTACGGGTTTGTATATTGCCCCGGCTCGATAAATCTCAAACCGTTTGAGCGAATTAAAGAAGCCGAATTTATTGATGATTACAGATTACAGGTTTTAGGTGCAATTAAAATTATTCAATCTATAATTCCCAAACTAAAAAAAGGAATCTATCCATCCATAGTTTTGTTCAGCACAGTTGCGGTTCAAACAGGATTTAAATTTCATTCAATTGTAAGTTCAAGTAAAGGGGCAATAGAAGGTTTAACGAAGTCACTTGCCGCTGAATATGCACCAAAAATAAGAGTGAACTGTATCGCACCATCTTTAACTGATACACCCCTTGCTTCTGGTTTTATAAATACTGAAGAAAAATTAATACAAAATTCTGAAAGACATCCGATGAAATCAATTGGTGCCGCAGAAGATGTTGCCTCTCTTGCTGCATTTTTATTAAGTGAAAAGAGTAAATTTATAACAGGCAGAATTTTTCATATTGATGGCGGTATTGGTGCAATAAAATAGAATTATTTTTAGTTAAACTAATTAGTGAAATTCGCTTAATTCGTGAGAACCTGTCCCGACTTGGCGGGATTCGTGGTAAAGGTTTTTTGTCATTGAGTTGTATCTTTACACTAAATAAAATTTTTCGCTGTTCAATAATTCAAAATTCATAAATTAATTTTATGTCAATTTCAAAAAAAGTATGGAACATACCTGATTTACCTGTTTATAGTCTCGCTACCTATGACCGTAAATCTAAAGTTAATATGAACATTTGTACTTATGTAACAGCAATTAGTTTAAAACCAAAATTATATGCCGTTGCAGTTTATGAAAAAACAAAAACTTTAAAAAATATTAAAAACTCAGATATCTGCGTGCTTCAACTATTAAGCAAATCTCAGTTTAACCTTATCAAAAAATTAGGACAAACAAGCGGAATAAATTTTGATAAAGAAAATTATCTTAATAATAAAAATTTTTTGGAAGAATGGGAAAATTATAAAGTTCTGAAAAATGTCAGCGGAAGAATTTTACTTAATAAGAAATCATTTCAAAAAACCGGCGACCATTATTTATTCATCTTTAATGTAATCAAATCTAAGTCTTACAATACAGACTACCTTAATCTGAAACTGCTCAGCGAAAAAAAATTAATCAGAATATAATTCGATAAAATCTCTATGAAAACTGCATTTTTAATTTTTCCACACACCTTGTTTGAAGATATATCATTAATAGAAAAAAATTCTGAAGA
>DOWN01000090.1:13793-14397 GCA_003519545.1 Bacteroidota bacterium | reverse complement strand
GGAATTTTTCAAAAAGGAATCATTTTGTTGATTTTTCACTATCTCCTTTATATAGTTTAGTTCAGAATTTTGAACCTGAATTTACAAAACCTGTCTTAATTTCAAAAAATACAAATTTAAAATTTGATTTAGTATTGAACATATCTTCAGGGATGAAAATTAGAAACTGGTCAATAGATTACTGGATAGAAGTTATAAAATACTGCGAGAAATTAAATTTAAAAGTTGGAGTTATCTATGATAAATATCAGATAGATAGACTAAAATATTTAATAAAATACTTTAATGACAAAATAAATCTAATTAAACCTGATTTAGAGTCTAAAATATATGCTGTTTCAGATTCAAAACTTGTTATTTCAACTGATACATCTATCGTCCACATTGCATCAGCATTTAATAAGCCGATTATTGCACTATATACAAATGTAAACTGGAATTTGGAAAGGTTTAAACCACTTTCAGAGATTCAGAAAATATTGATCTCGGATTCACCGGATTCAGTAAATTCAATAAAACCAGATGAAGTTATAGATACAATAAATGAGTTAAGAAATGAAGGCGTATTATAATGGTGGAAATGCCGGGAGTCGAACCCGGGTCC
>DOWN01000090.1:11843-13652 GCA_003519545.1 Bacteroidota bacterium | reverse complement strand
ATGCCGGGAGTCGAACCCGGGTCCGGAATGAAGACTATTAAAACTTCTACATATTTAGTTTATTTTATAATTTCACGGTTGTTATAAAACAAACAAACTTTACAACCGCAAGTTAAGTAAATTTCAGGTATTAACCCTTAACATTTTAATACCCTATCTCATTTAGTGACGTTCTTAAAATCCAATGAGAAAAAATCCTAAGAACGTAGCCGATTAATTATTAAGCAGCTAAAGCGTAAGAATTAGCAGTATTGTCTGCATTTAAGTTGTTCTGTCCGTTTTAAGTGAGCACAGAAGACACTATATGCCGTTTTAATCTTCTTTTCATCCCGTCGAAGCCGTGACATTCCCAAATCTTAATATAATCAAACTGTCTTTATATTACCAGAAACTGAGGTATTTTGTTTCAAATCCTGATCATTTGATAATTCAACTGATTGTTCTGAATCAGAATCTTTTTTATCTTTATATAAAATCCCGACAGGAATCATTACACAATATCCTACAAAGAGCAATATTGGAGCAACAACTGTTGGTAAAAATCCGTCAACTGAATTTTCTGACATTAAGAAATATCCGATGATAATCAATAAAATCCCTAAACCTATTATTGCATAATTTTTGCTGCCAAGTGAAATATGTAAATGTTCGGCAGATTTTTTTGATTTCTTAGTTTTTAAATTCTGAATTTTTGATGTCTTAGTTTTAGCCATTATTAAAATTTGTTAAATTTACTTAATTTTACCAAGTTCTTCAAGAAAATATGTAATACTTTCTATACCTTTGTAATAATTTGTTAAATCAAAATGTTCATCAGGTGAATGAGCATTTTCAGTGTGCAAACCGAATCCAATCAATACAGTAGGAGCATTCAGAATTTCCTGAAATGTATTTACAATTGGAATAGAACCTCCCTCTCTTGTGAATAATACTTCTTTGCCATACGCTTTTTCCAGTGCTTTTACGGCACAACTCATTGCCGGTGAATCAATAGGAGTGATTGCAGGTTTTGCATTATGTAAATGTTTAACTTCAACTTTTACACTTTTCGGAGCAAGTTTTAAAACATACTCTTTAAACAAACTGTCAATTTTATCAGGATTTTGATTAGGAACTAATCTCATTGAAACTTTAGCACCTGCTTTTGACGGCAATACTGTCTTAGCACCTTCACCCTGAAAACCTCCCCATATTCCATTCACATCAAGAGTTGGCCTTGCAGTTCTTCTTTCTTCATTTATATATCCTTCTTCTCCGAATAACTCTTCGACATCTAAATCAGATTTATAAACTTTCTCATCATAAGGTAATTTTTTAAACTCTTCTCTTTCTTTATCTGAAAGTTGTTTCACATCATCATAAAATCCCGGAATTAAAATCTTCCCTTTTTCATCTTTTAATTTTGAAATAATATTACATAAAGCATTTAACGGATTTTCTACGGTTCCACCAAATGAACCTGAATGTAAATCTCTGTTAGGTCCAGTTATTAAAATTTCATTATATGATAACCCACGCAAACCATAAGTTATAGCCGGTTTTCCTTCACCATACATAGCGGTATCAGAAACAACGACATAATCACACTTTAACATATCTTTATATTTTTCTAAAAATGGAGTTAAATGTTCGCTTCCTATTTCTTCTTCACCTTCAATTACAAACTTTACGTTAACGGGTAACTTATTTTCGTTTTTTAAAAGTGCTTCAATACTTTTTATATGAAGATAAACTTGTCCTTTATCATCTGTAGCACCTCTTGCATAAATTTTATTATTTTTAATTACAGGTTCAAAAGGAGGATTAGTC
>DOWN01000090.1:11440-11717 GCA_003519545.1 Bacteroidota bacterium | reverse complement strand
AGGTTCAAAAGGAGGATTAGTCCAAAGATTAACCGGATCAACAGGTTGAACATCATAATGTCCGTAAATCAAAATTGTCATTTTATCATTGCCTGCCTTTAACCAATCACCATATACAACGGGATGCCCTTCTGTTTCATAAATTTTTACATTTTCTAATCCTGCATCTTTCAATTTATCGCTTACAAATTTAGCACATTTTTTTACATCTCCGGCATTTTCAGGATTTGTACTTATAGAAGGAATTCTTAAAAAATCTTCCAGTTCTTTAAGATAG
>DOWN01000090.1:0-11342 GCA_003519545.1 Bacteroidota bacterium | reverse complement strand
TTGATAAATTTAATTAAATTTTATGCTTCCAGTATTTTTAATGCTTCTATAGCATCTGAATTTTAAGGATCTAAAACCAATACTTTTTTAAATTCTCTGATGGCATCTTCTTTTTTATCAAGTTGAGCATAAGCAAATGCGAGCAGCAATTGTGGAGAAATAGCATTTGGATTTAAAACAATTGATTTCTGAAATTCCGCAATTGATTCATCAAATTTTTTCTGTTCAAAATTTGCGTATCCTCTGTAATAAGCAATTCTGTAATCTTCTTCACCGAATGTTTCTGCTTTTGCAAGGTTTGTCATAGCGTTATCATAATCTTTATTCATAATCTGAGTAATAGCCATATTTAAGAACTCATTTTTATCACTATCGGTTGTATCAATATCAATCGCACTGAAATAATATTTATAACCGTTTTGTAAATCTTTAATTGCGATATATGCTTCAGCAATTTTTACATAATCTTCTTTATCAAGATATTCAGCCGGAACTTTTGTAAATAATGCGATACCCTCTTTAATCTTTTCTGCATTAGGTTCGTCTTTGTTTATCTCTTCATCAATTAATATGAAAGATTTATATTTATTCGCAATTTCATCATTCGGATTTTTAGCAAGCATTTCATTTACCAAAGCCATTGCCTCAGTATATTTTTTTTGTGAATATAAAGTCTTAGCGTAATAACCATTACCCTCTGATGTTCCAGGAGTAAGAGTCGAATACATTTTAAAATTAGTTATTGCCTTGTCATAGTCACCGTTAAAATAATACAATCTTCCGAGTTCAAAATATGCAGGTGCAAAATTTTTATCCAGTTGAATTGCTTTATCAAACTGAGAGGCTGCCTGAGAAAATAACTGACCGTTAATTTTTCCTGTATTATCATTTTCGAGCAACATTTGTCTGTAATAAATATTTCCGATACCAAACTCAGCGGCTGCACTTCTGTTATTTAATTTCAATGCTTCTTTATAGTTATCAAGTGATGCAGTATATGCTCTTCTATAGAAGTAAGCATCACCAAGTGCTACATATACATCTGCATTTTTATTATCAATTGATTTCGCTCTTGTAAGAATAAAAATTGCCGAGTCAATATTTCCTGCTTTTGAATAGGTTCTTCCCCAAGCGAGCAATACGGGAATATTTTCAGGATCTGCTTTACTTCCTTTTTTAAAAAATCCGTATGCTTTTCCATATTCTTTTTTTCTTGCGGCTAATTCACCTAAACCAATCATTGCACCAACACCTTCGTCATCATCTTTCAATGCAATATTAAAATATTGTTCCGCTTCTTTATAAGAACCGGTTTCCATTAAAGCTTTAGCATAATAATAATTTGCATCATAACTTTTATCACTTGTTACAACACTTTTTAATAAATTAACACCGCTCACGTAATCACCGCTTTTTACGGCACTGATTCCTTTATCTTTATTGCTCTGAGCAAATACAGATGAGCTGATGAGTAAAACAAATGTTAACGCTGTTAATATTCTTCTTTTCATAATAGTATATTAATTTAAATATGTTAATTTAATTGTATAGTTCTTACCGGTTGTGTGACCGGTACTAATCCTTGTTTTAAAACAACCTGTTGTCCGGGTGCTGTAGTCAAAAATGTTCTTAGACCCGTTATCAAACTAATATCCTTTATAGTTGTCATTAAAAATACCGGCAACCTGTATGGATATGATCCGTTAAAAACTAATCCTTGATGTAATTCCATATAATCTCCTTGTAAACCATTATCATATAATTTAGACACTTTAACTGCTTTAATGGTTGAATCAAGTTCGTCCTGATTTCCTGTAGATAACCAGCAAATATTTGAAATTCCTATTCCATTAGGATTTTTTCTAATCTCATCTAACATTTGAGCATTTGTTGAACACATAACTGCATTTTTAGAAAACTCCAATCCTTTCATCACACTGTCTTTTGTATAATCATATAAATAATTATTTTTTCTCGGAATAAAAATTTTAATCTTTGAATCTTTCATTAACTTGGCAACTTCTTCGTTTTGCTCTTTAATCGGAGAATTTATTCCGTTCCATTTTTCAGTTTCACCGCTGAATATTTTTTTTATTTCATCAGACGTTAGTCTTGCCACAGGATTTTGAGGATTTACAATAATAGCAAGGGCATCATAAGCAATTAAACTTGAATCAATTTCGATTTTATTTTCATTAATAACAGATTTTTCTTCCGCATTAAAATTTCTCATCAGAACAATTGTTCTTGTCTGATTATTGACAAGTTCAGCAACTGCATTTTTTGACGGCACAAAAGTTAACTCTAATTTTGACTCGGGATTTATTCTTTCAAAATCTTTTTTCTCTGCATTCATTAATGGTTCAAGATTATCATCCACAGTAACACTTGCCGAGCCGACAGTTGCAACTGATTTTATTTCTTCAAAATCACAAGACTGTATAAATATACAATAAAAAAATGAAATTAAGATTAATAAATATGTATTAACTTTTATCAGCATTTTTTATTAACTTTTCCTTTTCAATTCTCATTTTCTCTCTTTGTTCATATAACTTCATCTGTTTCATTTTAGTCTGTGCCGTAACGAATCTGTAAACCCCATAAGCCATAAATAATATTCCAAAAGTAATTCTAAGAGAAGTATCAAACGAAGGAGTAACAACTCCGATTGCTATTAATAAACCAATTACAAAAACAACAGCACTTGTAACTACATTTATAATTATTGTCGCATTCATAATAACTCCTGTATAAAAAATATGCCACTTCCGAATTAATCAAAAGTGGCATTATTAAAAAACGGAATTTAATTACTCGTCTTCAGATTTCTCTTCGTCTTTCTTTTTAAATCCTTTGCTCAATGTAAAGTTAAATGGTACGGAGACCCAGCATTTTACAGGTTGTCCGTTTTGTAAAGCCGGAGTGAACTGTAAATTTTCAACTTTATCTCTTACTTCACTGTGAAATACTTCAGGTCCGCTGATACCGCCGACTCTCTGAACAGATCCGTTAGTTCCTACCAATACTTTTACTGTAATTCTTCCTTCAATTCCCTGACTTCTTGCGATTTCAGGATATCTCATTGAACTTCTTACTGAAGATAAGTTTACAGGGCTTGGTGCTTTCTCAACTTCAAATTGCTGATAAACATCTTTTTTCTGTACAACTTTTTCTTCTTTCTTTTCAATCTTTTCTTCTACTTTTTTCTCTTTCAATCCGATAGGACCTGTATAGTTAACTTTAGGAGCGTTCTCATCACCTTCTTTAGAAACCGGCTGAGTAATCTCTTCAAGTTTTTGCTGAGTTTTAATAGTAGAAATTTCACTCAACTCTTTTTTAACAGGCTCCGGAGTCATCGCCTCAAGATCTTTTAATGCTACAATCGTTTGTGGAACCTCAACATCAGGTGGAGGTGGTTCAGCATCATCGCTTGCAGGAGGTGGAGTCTCAAGATCCTCAAGCATAATGATTCTCGGTGCTACTATTTCTTCTTCAGCATTTTCTTTCGCTTTTGCATCAAGATAGAAATAGGTTGCCATACCGCCTGTTCCAAGTGCAAAAATCAAAATCGCAGTTATCAAACCACGCATTGTGTATTTCTGCAATACTGCTTTTAAGTCCGGAGCACCATAAGGCATATTTAATAATTCAATGCCGTCAATCGGTGCTTTTTTTGTTACTTTATTTGTAGGATTCTGGCTCATCTTGCCTCCCTTTTCCCTTTATATTTTAAGGTTTCCTTTATAAACTTGTCTTTTCAAAAATTGTTCCTAATATAAAAAAATTTTCGTCTTTATAATACTTAATTATCTTCCCCGATATACATCGTAACATAATCTTTTGCAAAACTCATTAAATTCTTTGCGGATGCTTTTCCTTCAGGTGAAGCCATTGCTTCATTCAATGCATCTTCATTATCAAAATACATTGTTGCCTGTAAATAAAATTTGCCTTCACCTCCAACGCCTTTTAATCTTGTTATCTCTGCTTTTTTTAAACCGGGCATTTTATTCACGAGTGGAATGTGTTCATTAAAATACTTGTTTTCAAATTCCTCTACATTTTCCGGTTTTTTGTATAATGCTATAAGTTTTGTCATAATTATTTTTTTGGTCCGAAGTAAGGTAAAAACCCAATCGCGTTATGATAATATTTTTTTATCAGTGCATCTGTGGATGTAATATCTTTTTCTTTTTTTCCGGATTTTTCGTTGTTTTCTTTATTTGTTATAATTTCACTTAAATTTAATTCTGAATCTGCAGTTGCAAAATCTACAACGTCTAATTCTATTTCTGTGTTTGCTGTTCTGTCACTTATTTGTTTGAAAGAAAAAACATGAGACGGTGCATTTTGTTTCTCAGGTAATTTCATATCATAACCATTATAAATTCCCTGTGCTGTAATAATTTTTGGATCAACTACAAAATATTTTCTGTTTTCAACAAAATAATTTCCATTAACAACATTATAAAGATTTCTTGCCAAGAGTTCTCTCTGTTCTTCTTTCGGCATATCTGAAACAGGAATATCTTTAGGAGCAAATCCGATTGTTCTCAGTGAATTTCCGTTATGAGCAAGAACTAACGTACCCAAGTCACAATCATTGAATAATTTTCTTGCGTGATCATGTTTCATTCTGATACAACCGTGTGAAGATGGTCTAACTCCTAAATTACCATAATACCCTGTTCCGTCAAGGGAGTGAAATCCTATCCCTTGATTGAATGTTTGGAAATGATACAGAGATGCGTTACTGTATTGAGTTGACTTGTGATGAGGATTTCTGTAAAAAATAGCAAATAAGCCGGGTCTTGATTCTACACTTTCACTTAAATATTTATTTCCGGATGAAATAGGGAATTTTTCAATCCTACCGTCTCTCCAGTGCTGATACAACATTTGCTCGTGAATTCGCAACTCAAGCCAGTTATCTTTATTGGTATAAACTGTATCTTTTATTTTGGCAGTTAAATCTGATTCTGATAATAAATTTATCTTTTTTTCTTGCTGTTTGAATGAACCTAACTCATAAAATCCGTTATTATCCGTGTTTATCTTTTCTTCGCTTGATGAAAAGATTCCTGCGGAAAGAAATAAAATCAATAATATAGGGGTAATGAATGAGAATAATCTTTTATTATTCCCGTCATTATTATCTGAAAATTTTTCTTCTTCAGATAGATTTTCGTTTATATTTTGATTTGTTAATTCCATCATTTATTTGATATTAAAAATACCAAAATTAATATAAATTCTCTATGCAATTTGAAAAATTAACCAAATTTACCTGTAACGTATTCTTCAGTTAATTTTTCTTTCGGATTCGTAAAAATCGTTCTCGTTTTTGAATATTCAACAAGTCTTCCTAAGTAAAAAAATGCCGTATGATCACTCACTCTTGCGGCTTGTTGCATATTATGGGTAACAATAATAATCGTATATTCTTTTTTCAAATTATAAACTAATTCTTCAATCTTTGTAGTGGAAATCGGGTCTAAAGCACTTGTAGGTTCATCCATTAAAATAATATCAGGATTTACAGCAATTGTTCTTGCAATGCAAAGTCTCTGTTGCTGTCCTCCTGAAAGAGTCATCGCAGAAACTTTTAACCGGTCTTTCACTTCATTCCATAAACCCGAAGCAGTTAAACATCGTTCCACTTTTTCATCCAAATCTTTTTTATAATGTCTTCCTGTATAAACCAAACCTGAAATCACATTATCATAAATTGATAATGTTGGAAATGGATTTGGTTTCTGAAATACCATTCCAACTTTTTTTCTTAAATTAATTACTCCGAATTCCTGAATATCAATGTTATTTATTTTAATTGAACCATAAACAGTAGCAGTCGGAGTTAACTCATGCATCATATTCAATGACCTTAAATAAGTTGACTTGCCGCATCCTGAAGGTCCGATAATAGCCGTTACTGATTTATTCCTGACTTTAAGATTTATATCTTTAATTGCCGGTTTTTCGTTGAAATAAACCGAAAGATTTTCAGTTGATATCGAAAACTTATCTTCAATGTTTTCTTCCGAATTATTTTTGTTTTCTTCTTCCATCATAATTCAGAACTGAATTTATTTTTTGTGAAAAATCTTACTATTAAGTTTATTACAAATACGAGCATTACTAAAACCATTGCTCCTGCCCATGCTTGCTGATGCCAGTCTGTATAAGGTGACTTGGCGTAGTTATAAATTTGTATTGGTAATGATGCAATAGGTTCATTCAATGCCAAACTAAAAAACTGATTTCCGAATGAAGTAAATAGAAGAGGTGCTGTTTCACCGGCAATTCTCGCAATTGCCAAAAGGATACCTGTTGTAATTCCCGGTAAAGCAGTTTTTAATACTATGTTAAGAGTCGTTCTCCATCTGGAAATTCCGAGTGCAAGTGAGGCTTCTCTTATTGATTGAGGAACAAGTTTCAGCATTTCTTCTGTAATTCTTGTAACTGTCGGAATCATAATAATTCCGAGTGCAAATCCTCCTGAAAGAGCAGAGAATGAACCTGTTGTAAGAACAATTACTGTATAAGCAAAAATTCCAATTATAATTGAAGGTGTTCCGCTCAATACGTCAGTTACAAATTTTACAATGTTTGAAAAAATTCCACCTGAATATTCAGCAACATAAATACCTGATAAAATTCCGACAGGTATCCCTATAACAGATGCTAACCCAATTAAAATTAATGTTCCCACGATTGCATTTGCCATACCACCACCTTCTTCACCTACAGGTTTTGGCATTTGGATTAAAAAATCCAAACTTAAATGAGAAAATCCTGAAGCTGTTGTATAGAAAAAAATATATAATAAAGGAAGCACGGTTAAGATACTTGCGATAACACAAAAAGTTAAAACTAAATTACTTTTTATTTTTCTATATTTTAAAGTTTTATCCGATATGAAAATTTCGTTTTGTGTCATTTATTATTTAGCATCATATTTTTTGGTTGCCGAATAAATTAAAATTCTTGCAAGTGAATTTATTATAAACGTAACTACAAATAATAATAAACCAACTTCAATAAGTGAACTAACATGAATGGTTTTTGATGCTTCAGCGAATTCATTTGCAATTACAGATGCCATTGAATAAGCAGGATCGAATAATCCCGCTGAAATCTGTGCTCTGTTTCCTATTACCATAGTCACCGCCATTGTCTCCCCTACTGCTCTTCCAAATCCTAAAACTGTTGCACCTAATATACCGCTTTTTGCATTTAACAATGCCATTCTAATTGCTTCCCACCGGGTTGCACCAAGTGCGTATGCCGCTTCTCTTTGTGATTTTGGAATTGCTTTTATAACGTCTCTTGAAATTGCAGATATAATAGGAGTAATCATAATTGCTAAAATAATTCCTGCTGTTAACATTCCGGTACCAATATTCGCACCTGAAAACAATGGAATAAATCCTAAAGTTTTTTCTAAGAATGGTTGAACGGAATTTCTCATAAAAGGAACTAAAACAAATAATCCCCAAAATCCGAAAATTATACTTGGAATAGCAGCGAGTATCTCAACTAAAAATCCTACAGTGGTTTTAAGAAACTTCCCTGCCATTTCGGATAAAAATATCGCAACTCCTAAACTTATTGGAAGTGAAATAATTAAAGCGATAATGGATGAAACAATAGTTCCGTATATGAATGCTAATGCACCGAATTTATCTTTGACCGGATCCCAGTCCTGAGAAAAAATAAATGATAACCCGAATTGTGAACGCGAAGGGTATGAGTTAATAAACATTTCATAAATAATATCGAGTAATAATATTATTATCAGTAAAGCAAAAATTAAAGTAATATTTTCAAAAATTAAATCTGAAAAATTTTTTTTACTTTTTATTATTTTTTGCGTCTGTTCCAGTTTATTAAATTTAATTTGTTGATAAAGTTATTGAGTCAATCTTCAAAATATTTTTTGCCACAACACTTTCAGGTAAAGGAGCATATCCGAGATTCTTAGCATAAACCTGACCTTCATTCATAGACCATTTTAAAAATTCTTTTAATATTTTTCCTTTTCTCGGATTTCTCTGTTCCTGATAAATAAGTAAATAAGTATAAGATGAAATAGGATAAGCACCTGCACCGTTTGCATTTGTAATTGATTGTCGCAAATCATCCGGCATTTTATCAACTGAAAAATCTGCGGCAAGTGTTAAACTCTCTAACGAAGGAGTTATAAATTCATTCAATGGATTCTGAACATTTGCATAATTTAGTTTATTTTGAACCGCATAAACATACTCAACATAACCGACGGAATATTCAATTTGTTTTACAATTCCTGTTACACCTTCATTCCCTTTAGCACCTTGACCGATTGGAAATCTTACATCCTTCGCAACACCCGGTCCGTCTTTCCACTCCTGACTTGCTTTGCCTAAAAAATCTGTAAATACATAAGTTGTTCCGCTTCCGTCTGTTCTGTAACATACTAAAATATCTTTATCAGGAAAATCTATTCCGGGATTGTTTTTAACAATCTCTTCATCATTCCATTTTTTAATTTTTCCTAAATATATATCTACAATTGCTTTCTGAGTTAAGTTAATATTTTTATCTATTCCGGGTAAATTATAAGTGATAACAACGCTGCCAATTACAGTCGGGATATTCATAATGGAATTATTGTTATTCTTATTTGCTTTATCTATTTCTTTATCAGACAGAGGCATATCAGAAGCACCGAAATCAACCGTGCCTTCAGTTATTTGCCTTACTCCCCCGCCACTGCCAATTGACTGATAATTTATTTTCGCATCGGGATTTATTTTATGATATTCATAAAACCATTTTGAATATATTGGGAAAGGAAACGTAGCACCTGCTCCGTTTATTAAAGGATTTTTAGAACCACCAAGATTTTGTGTTTTGTTTCCGCAAGAGTTAAGTGAGAGAAAAAATAATGCGACAACAAACAATTTGAGGAATCTCATATATACAAAAATATGAAATTATTGAATTACTTAATGTTAAGAAATTGTAAAGTTCAGGTTAACATATTTACTTATAATGTATTTACAAATTTGATATTAAAGTAATAAATTTCTCCCTTTTCAAAAGAAGCCGAAAAAGGGAGAAATTCAGACAATTTATTTTAACAATAACATTTGTTTTGTATCTTTGAAATCTGTTGTTTCAAGAATATAAAAATATACACCTGAAGATAAATTTCCAGCATTAAAGTTAACAGAATAACTTCCTTTGTTAAGTTGTGTATTAATTAATGTTGAAATCAATCTTCCGGTTAAATCGTAAATTTTTATTTTCACAAAATCATCTTTTGGTAAATCAAAACTGATTGTGGTAGATGGATTAAATGGATTCGGATAATTTTGTTTTAATTTATAATCATTAACCAAAGAATTATTTACGGTTAAATCCGTCATCGGGGTTACGTTAATTTTTAATAACGCACCTTCATATCCGCAAATAAATCCTGAAGCGGTTGCCGGTGTATTCGTAACAAAATCTAAACCCCATAAATCAGTTTCTGAACCGTTGAATGGATTAATATATGTAGTATAAGTTTTCCATGAGTTTGCATTTACTAATGAATAAAGTTTTCCTCCTTCACTCACTGCATAACCTCTGCTGGTATCATTTAAAACTTCAATATCTATAACATCAAGATTTCTTAGACCTGTTGTATCATTTTGTAAAGTCCAAGAAACTGCTCCGTTTGTTGTTTTATAAATACATCCATGTAAAGAACCAGCATAACCTGTGTTTGCACTTGTCCATGACATTTCCCATATTGTTGAATTTACGGGTCCGTCAATTCCGGAACTATCCCAAGTTAATCTGTCAGTTGTCTTAGCAAGTTTTCCTAACTGACCTGTAACATAACCGGTAGTATTATTTATAAAAAATATATCTTCAATATCATTGTTAGCAGTTCCAAAACTATATTGAGTAGTAAAAGATGCTCCGGCATTAGTTGTGTAAGCAACATTTCCGTCAAACCCGCAAACATATCCTTCGTTTTGATTAAACCACCACATAGTTTTCAAAGTATTCGCAGTTGTACCAATTGATGTATTACTGAAAGTATTTCCACCGTCAGTAGTTTTATAAAACTGACCGTTACCACCGCAAGCATAAAAAACATTTGAAGAAAAAGTTTTTACATCATAAAGTTCAAACCCTTGAATTGCTTTAATATAACTCCAGTTCACTCCACCATTTGTAGTTTTCAAAACAGTACCTCGCCATCCAACTGCAACACCGTTATTTGCATCAGCAAAATCAATTGAATGAATTCTTGTTGAGGACTCTACATAATCATAACTTACACCTGAATTTGTTGATCTGAGAATATTTCCCTGACCACCGGCAGCAAAGATTTCTGTAGGTGATTTATATAAACAGGTAAATAAAACCTGAGCGGAAAATTGTGAAACATCAGTTGAGTCCCAGGTAGTACCTCCGTTAGTCGTTCTGTAATTAACTCCGTTAGAACCTACTATAACACCTCTCAATGAGTCAACAAAATCAACTTCATATAAAGGTGAAGCACCGTTATCAAATGCCAAAGTGAAATTTGCTCCTCTGTCAGTTGAAACATATACAACCTGAGAAGAACCTGTCATATACATTTTACTGAATCCTACTGCATCGATACTGTATAATGCGAGAGTTCCGAATCTTAAAGAGTCCCATGTTGCACCACCGTTAGTTGTTCTTGTAACAACACCACTCGCACCAACGGTTATAACAAGTTGATTACTGTAAGCATAAATTGCTTCTCTTGTGCTTCTTATAACGGTATTAATTGTCCAGGTTAAACCGCCATTAACAGTTTTTAAAATTGTACCCGGTGCTGCAGTTGTATTAATTCCACAAGCATAACCGGTATCAGAACCGATGAACTCAACATCATTTAGTTCTGCAGCATAAGGTGCAACGCTAATAGAATCCCAAGTTGATCCTGCGTTTGTTGTTCTGAGCATTAGTCCGTTTGACCCTGCAACGAATCCTGTATTAACGTTTATAAATTCTACAGCATTAGGTCTTCTGTTTAACTGAGGAACGTTCAATCTGAACCATGAAGCTCCGCCATTAGTAGTTTTACCAATAAAGTTAAAATTTGTGTTTGATAAATCATCTCCGACTACATAACCGGTTGAAGCATTAACAAACTGAATACTTCTCACATCACCGCCAAACTTACCAATTTGTAAAGTTGAAATCGTAGTTGTATCAGCAGCAGTTACAGAAATATTTGTGATTAAAATAAGGGAAAGAATTAAAAAAGGAATTAGTTTTTGCATCTTGATATATTAAAAATTATTTAAAGCAAAATAATTATAATA
>DOWN01000175.1 GCA_003519545.1 Bacteroidota bacterium | reverse complement strand
TATAAAAATAAACACCGCTTGAAATTGAAACGCCATTAAAAGTATAAGTATATTCACCCGCAGCAAGATTTGTATTAATTAATTCAGACACCATTCTTCCCGAGATATCATAAACACTCAAATTTGTTAAACCCGTAACAGGAATTGAAAATTTAATATTTGTTTCAGGATTGAATGGGTTCGGATAATTTTGTGAAAGACTAAATTTATCCGGAACGATGCCGGTCGGGTCTGAAATATTTGTTGAACTTCCGTCAACATATATAGGTTCTGAAAAAATTTCTATGTCATCATTTAGTAATCCGACAACTCTTATAAAATAACTTTGAGTATTACTTAATTCTCCAACAGGGATATTATAAGAGTTTACATTTTCAAGTTGGTCTTCATATACGACAGATTCAAAATCTTCATCAAAGGAAACTTCAATTCTGAAATTTTCTGAATTTTGAATACTCGCCCAATTTAAAGGAGTATGATAGTTTCCAATGTTTGGATTAGAAATTAAATTCATTGGAGGAGTGTGAATAATCAATAAATTCGAGAAATGAGAATTTCCGAAAGTATTAAAAGCATAAACTCTGTAAGCATATCTTGAATGAGGTTCGATTCCGACAGTGTCTCTGTATCTTTCACGATTTGCAGGAATTGTATCAATAGTTACCCATTGCGAAGGTGTTGGAGTTAATTCCCTTCTTCTTTGAATAACAAATCCTGTTTCATTTCTTGAATTATCATTCCACTTCATCATTACCGCTCTGTGTCCCATTGCAAAGCCCCGCAACATACTTGGAGCAAATGGTGGATTATTCAGATTACTATCGGCAGGAGTTGTTACAGTAATAGTATTTGATGGTAAAGACCTTCCCCAAGGATTAGCGGCTCTCACTCTGAAGCCATAAGTTCTTTCAGGATTTAATCCGTCATTAATTCTCATTATTCTATCCTGTGGCACTGAACCTGCAATTCTCCATAATGAATCCATAGGTCTTTTTATTTCGACAATAAAAAGAAATTCATTAAATGAATTATCAGTCCAGTTAAGTTTAACAGTATAAGGAGATAAAATTTCAGATGTTAATCCGGAAGGAGAAGCCGGAGTAAATTTAAAATTTGAATCCGGAAAAGTTTTTGCACCTTCAGGATTGGAAGGAGCGGAAACACCTGACGGATTAAACGCAGATACTCTGAAAAGATAATGTGAGTTTGGATTGAGATTTCTTACAAGGAATCTTCTTACATTTCTTGGAACGTTTGTCAGGAAATTCCATTGTGCTGAATTTTGGTTTTTAACTTCAATTCTAAAACCAAGTTCATTATTTGATACATCAATCCATTTCAGCCTGATTTTGTTATGTGAAACTGAGGTTGCTTCAAGATCTCTTGGAGAATCAGGAACAGAAGCAAAACCAGGACTGGCCAGAAAAAACAAGAAAAGAGAGAACAATACCAAAAGGCATTGAATTAAACGATTTTTAATTTTAGTTTTCATCTGAGTAAGTTTTTAGTTTCTAAAAATTTATTTCAACTAAGGCACGTGCAGGCTCAATCTGCAGTGCCTTTTTTATTACCCTGTTTAAATAAATTCAAACCGGTAAAATTTATTTTATTTTAAAAGTATCATTGATTTTGAAGTTGAATAAAATTCAACTCCTTCATCAATAAGACTTATACGGTAAAAATATAAACCGCTTGCAAGATCTTTATCCGGTGAGTATTTGAAAGTATGATTACCGGATTCTAAAACTCCGTTTATTAAATTATAAACTTCTTTTCCCAAGACATTATATATTTTTAAACTAACTGTGAGTCTTTCCGGTAAGTAAAAACTTATATTAGTCTCAGGATTAAAAGGATTAGGATAATTCTGTTTAAGTTCAAAATTATCTATAACCTCAGAAATATTATTTACATTTATAAAATTTGCTGAATCCCTGCCAAGATAAAACGAGAAGACTCCATTATCTCCACCTACATTTACAATTTTTGTCTGATTTCTGTAACCAAATCGTGTAGCCATTAAATTATAAGTTCCTGAGGGTAATGAATTGATGATATAATTACCCTGCTGATCTGTGATTGCAAATCCTTTAAATTCAAAACCAAGTCTAGCAAAAATTACAGCATTATTCAGTCTTAAGTTTGTAATAGTGGAGTCATATACATAACCGTCAACCTGAAATTGATTGGGTATGTAAGTCATTCTTTTGGATGTAATCATACAGTTTCTTATCATTCCATTGCTAACAAATACTTTCTCAGCTGATAAATAATTCTGTGTGTTAGGGAAAAAAGTTAATACAAAACTGTTAACGATTTGATTTGGATTATCATTATCTATAATATCATTTGGATATCCAACTATAAAATATAATCCGTCAGGTAAGTTTTCTATATTATAATTTCCGTTAGTATCTATTTTTGAGGAATCAATTACAGTTAGCATTGGAACTCCGGGACCTGTAACTCTTATGACTTTAACTATTCCATTTTTTGCAATAATGGTATCGGGTGGTGTATTATAATTTGTAATTCTTACTTTTCCAAAAATTCTGTTGTTTCCAAATCCTGAATTTTTCTGAGAAAAAACTTCAGAAACATTAATTAAAATAAAAAGCAGTATGATGAAATTTTTTAAACTCATAATTTATGAAGAGATTTAAATTCACTTAAAGTGTAAGATGTATTCCAGTAATAATTAAATAGATCAATCATATTTTTTGCCGTGTCAGAATTTTTAATTATAATGTCTGAATTGTTATGTCTTGGTATGGACTTATCCATAATATTCATATAAACAATTTTTTTGTCAAATATAGTTGTGTTTGATAACTGGTTTGAAGATAGTTTTATTTGTTCACCTTGTTTTTCGAATCCTTCAAAAATTCTTAAAATATCTTTCATACCTGCTTTAGACCATTTATTATCCTTCTGAAGTTTAATTTCATCAGAAACTTCATATATGGATTTTATAACTCCACCTTTTTTTATAAATTTTTTCGCAAGTTCATCAAACTCTTCTGAAATTAAATATTCAAGCCGAACCATAAATAAAATTTCTGATTTCGCTTGTTTAAACAGTTCCAAAAATTTCTGATCTCTGTGTCTGTTATGTCCTCTGATAAGTTCTACATTAATTATTTTACTTTCGTCAGTTTCTTCCGATTTATATAATTTAACAAGTTCCGGAATAAGAGTTTTTACTGCTTTAGATTTTTCTTTGAAATCTTTATTTATTTCAAAATCAAGTTTATCGCCAATTATAACAGGATCAATAATCTGAAACTTAGTTATTGAGTTAGTTTCCAATTCGTTAACATATCCTCTTTCAATAAATTTTTTGAGTGTTTCATATACGGTTGGTCGTTTAACACCTGTCTTAGCGGAAATCTCAGAGGCAGAAGCAACACCGAATTTGAGAAGTTCACAGAGAATCACAGATTCCTGATCTTTAAATTCGAGCACATCAAAATTATTTTTAATATCCTGATTCAATTATTAAAATATTGTTATAAATATCTGACAACAATATTACAAAAAAGGTTTAATTTGTCAAGTGAATATTACTGTCT